>JAGLYE010000065.1 GCA_023132505.1 Bacteroidales bacterium
CGTCAAAAAGGCGGAAGGCTTTGGCGTATATACCGGATTGGATTTCCCCGTCACCGTCAATAATGCGTATCCGCTCGATAAGCACCGGGTCGATGCGGTTGTAAAACGACATCATGAGTACCAGTGTTGCAAAGGGCAGGCTCTGCTTTATTATCGTGATAAAGAACGGCCAGTTCCAGTAGATCCTCTTGAACTTTGCCTTGATCATCACGATCGTCAAAGCGATCATGGCTGTCAGCAGGTAGGCTGCTGTCTGTGCATATACGAACCATTCAATGCGGAAAGGCTGACTGCTTATGTTTCCCCACAAAAGCACTGCGCAGAAGATGATCATGATCACCCGGTCAAGCACCGAGATCAGGCTGTCGGTACGCAACATCAGCAAGCCGCTTATATTGGAACGCAGGTATAGTATGGAAGACAGCAAAAACTGGTTGAATGCGATCCAACCCAACAGATACAACTGTTCTCCATTAAATCCGATGAGCAGTGCGGCTATGAAAGTAATGGAAATGTAAACCAGGGCAAGGAAAACCCTGACCATAATGATACCGGAGAAGTGTTTGTTGAGCTGGTGCTTGTTTTGCGCAATATTCCTGATATTGAAATTTGTGATGCCCAGGTCGAGCAGGATGTTGAAAAGAAAAGAAAAGTTGAAAACCACGAAATAGAACCCATATATTTCTTCTCCCACAAGGTTCTGCACCGAACGGTCGATGCCCAGTATCCAGAACGGCTTGATCAACAGGTTCAGGGAAAGTAAAAGGATAAGGTTCGTGATAAATTTCCGCTGCATCTCTTTCAATTCTAAGGCGTTCAAAAGCTATTCATTTATAAGCCCCCGCCTAACCGAAAAAACCATAAATTTGTACAAAATTATCATAAAAACGGCAGTATTGTGATTTTATGATAAATAGTTGACAGAATTGCATTAATTCCGGATCTATTGAAGATAGCAGTTAACACAAGGTTACTTCTTCCTGATAAACTGGAGGGAATAGGATGGGTGGCTTATGAAACCCTGAAGAGGATTACAACAGCCCACCCGGAGCATGAGTTTTTTTTCATCTTCGACCGTAAATGGGACGATCGCTTCATCTTTTCCGATAATATAACACCCCTGGTGGCAAGGCCTCAGGCACGCCATCCATTCCTGTATTATATCTGGTTCGAATGGTCAGTGCCACGCATCCTGAAAAAGATCAATGCTGATGTCTTTCTCTCACCGGATGCTTATTTGTCGCTTAAAACGGATGTGCCTTCAATCCCTGTTTTTCACGACCTGAATTTCGAACACTACCCTAAGGACCTACCGGTTCTTGAAAGAAAATATTATCGATATTTCTTTCCAAGATATGCAAGAAAGGCCACCAGGATCGTAACCGTTTCCGAGTTTTCCAAGAAAGATATCGTTAGCCTTTATGACATCCCCCCTGAAAAAGTAAGCGTGGTATACAATGGCGCCAATGATGATTTTAAACCGGTAGGCGACATGCTTAGGGCTGATACAAGGAAAAAACTAAGTGGGGGCTGTCCCTATTTCATCTTTGTGGGAGCTCTCCACCCGAGGAAAAATCTGGCAAGGCTGTTCCAGGCATTTGACTACTTCAAAGAACAGCACATGACCGACATCAAGCTTGTTGTGGTAGGAAATAAGAAATATTGGACCAGGGAGATACAGGAAGCCTATAAGGCGATGAAATACAGTGAGGAGGTGATCTTCAGTGGGAGGATGACATCAGAGGATTTACATTTGGCAGTTGCCTCTGCCCATGCTATGACATACGTGAGCTATTTTGAAGGTTTTGGGATTCCTATTATTGAAGCATACCGCTGTGATATACCGGTTTTAACTTCCAATGTTACCTCCATGCCTGAAGTGGCAGGGGATGCAGCGGTGCTGATAGACCCGTTTTCGGTGAAGTCCATTGCTGAAGGATTGGAAAAGGTTGCCCTGGACTCCGAATTGAGAATGCAAATGATAGAAAAGGGAAGGGAACAACGCAAACTCTTTACATGGCAAAATTCTGCCGAACAGTTATGGTCTGTCATTGAAAATGTATTAAACGTTAAACAGAATAGATAATGAATGTCTTAATTATCGGATCAGGGGGACGCGAACATGCCCTTGCCTGGAAACTGGCCCAGAGCCCTTTGCTTTCCCGCTTGTATATCGCTCCCGGTAATGCCGGCACATTGTTGCATGGTGAAAACGTCAGGCTCGACACTGATAATTATACTGCCTTGAAAGACTTTGTGCTGAAAAGAGATGTAAATATGCTTGTAGTTGGCCCGGAAGCTTCCCTGGTGAACGGGATACACGATTTTTTTAAAGCCGATCCCGAGTTGACAGATATCATGGTGATCGGCCCGGTGAAGGAAGCCGCCATGCTTGAAGGAAGTAAGGATTTCGCCAAGGAGTTTATGAAGAAGAATAGCATTCCTACAGCCGAACATGCTACCTTTAATTCAGATGAACTTGCTGATGGGCTTGCATACCTGAAAAGTGTTGACCCGCCGTATGTACTGAAAGCTGATGGCCTGGCAGCAGGTAAAGGAGTGCTGATCATCGAAAATCTGGAGGATGCTGAAAAAGAGCTTACTGCCATGCTGAGGGATGCTAAGTTCGGTGCCGCAAGCAATAAGGTGGTTATTGAAGAATTCCTGAGCGGTATCGAGATATCCTGCTTTGTCCTGACCGATGGCAGATCATACAAAATTTTACCTTCCGCGAAAGATTATAAGCGCATAGGTGAGGGTGATACCGGCCTTAACACCGGGGGAATGGGGTCTGTTTCACCGGTACCTTTTGCTGATGCTGAATTTATGCAGAAGGTCGAGCATAGCATCATTGCTCCGACGGTCCGCGGTCTTATCGACGAAGGTATTGAATACAAAGGCTTCATATTTTTTGGCTTGATAAATGTTGAAGGTGAGCCTTTTGTGATCGAATACAATGTCAGGATGGGAGACCCGGAAGCAGAATCGGTAATCCCACGCATCAAATCCGACCTCTTACAATTATTCATGGCTGTTGGAAATGAATCACTCGATAAAGAACAGATTGAAACGGATCCGTGCTATGCCACAGCTGTCATGCTTGTTTCGGGCGGCTACCCTGGTGGCTACGAGAAAGGAAAAATAATCAGCGGCCTGGAGGATGCTGCAGGCAGCATCATCTTTCATGCCGGGACCAAAAAAGACAGCGATAGCGGGAAGATACTTACAAACGGTGGCAGGGTGATAGCGGTGACATCACTGGCAGATAATCTGCAGGATGCTTTGCGTCAATCTTATGTGAATGCTTCTGCTATTGATTTTGACGGGAAGTACTATCGCAGGGATCTCGGGAAAGACCTTATGGATTAGAATCCTGGCTCACCGAAGGCTTGTTGGTGTCGCAAAAAAGATAGGAGTAAATATTGCTGATCAGATTTTTTAAATCGAGCTTCTACATACAGTACATTGTGCTGATCGCCATTGCTGTCGTGCTCTGGCTAAGGGCATATTCTGCTCCCGGTCAGCCCTATGATACATCTGATACAACGCCTCTTTTTAATTTGTTAACAGGAGTGCTTCCTGCTGATCCGCTCATTCGATCGATACCGGCCCTTGCATTATTGATCATTGAGGCATTATTGCTTAATCTTTTCCTGATCAGACATGAGCTATTACCTAAAAACTCTCTGCTTGGAGCACTGCTGTTTATACTGTTGATGAGCCAGGTGCCGTATGCTATAAGTTTGAACCCTGTTCTTTGTGCAGGCATATTTATAATACCTGCTTTCGACAGGATATTGAATACCTACGGTAAGGCAGATCCGACAAAGGATGTCTTTAGTGCAGCTTTCCTGCTGGCCCTTGCATCACTGTTTTACTTTCCGGTAGTGTTTCTCCTGGTGTTATTATTCTTGTCGTTTGTAATTTTTGGAACATTCTCTATACGAATTCTATTTTTAGCACTTGCCGGGATCTTTGCAGTCTATCTGTATCTGCTTGTTTATTATTTTCTATGCGATAAGCTTGAGGGACAATATTGCCTGTATATTGTATGGTTTAGCTCTTTCCCTACTTTAAATCCTGTTTATGGCATTAGCCAATATATTGTATGGGGAATGATTGCCATGCTTTTCATTACAGCTATGCTACATTCTGTTACACACATGAACGAGTGGAATATCAAGGTGCGTAAAAAAGTCCTGCTGAATCTATGGTTCATTGTTCTTGCATTTGCCACTCTTGTTTATGAAGGGGATATGCTTCATCTTGGCCTTTTGCTTGCATCAATTCCTGTTAGCGTTGTGATCTCTGCCTATTATGCCAATCGGAAAAAAACGGGCATCCTCATCGAATTGTATTTTATGCTATTGCTTTTTGCAGTACTCATAAATAATCTTATTGCGCCGGTATGCTGAAAACCCACCATACAAAAGGCATGCTTGAGGCGGGGCTTGACGAAGCAGGCCGCGGATGTTTTGCCGGCCCCGTATGTGCTGCTGCTGTTATCCTTCCTGAAGGCTTTAGGAATGAATTGCTGAATGATTCAAAACAGCTTAGTGAGCGGCAAAGAAATTTGTTGCGAACAGAAATAGAGGAGCAGGCCCTGGCATGGGCAGTGGCCCTGGTAAGCAATGAAGAAATCGACGAGATCAACATCCTGAACGCTTCATTTCTGGCAATGCACCGGGCACTGGAGAAACTTGGGAAAGTACCTGAATTATTGCTGATTGATGGGAATCGCTTTAATGCTTATAAGGATATTCCGCATAAATGCATTGTTAAGGGAGATGGAATATACCTTTCGATCGCTGCAGCTTCGATCCTGGCCAAAACCCACAGGGATGAATACATGCTGAATATACACAGCCAGTACCCGGCTTATAAATGGGCTAGCAATAAAGGTTATCCAACACGTGACCATAAGGACGCAATTAATCAGCATGGGATCACTCCTTATCACCGAACCAGCTTCAATATGAATGAGCAGCTGAAAATGGATTTTTAACTGTAGGGATAATTAACATTCCGATGTTAGTTTATTTATTGACTGCCAATATTCCAGCTTGTTTTTTGTTATACTTTTGAGATAATAACAATTCCTTTATGACCATACATCCCAGGTTATTCAGCTATGGATCATTGATCATACTCCTGATAGTGGTCAGTGCGGGTGTATTATTTCTGTATGATAAGTATGGGGGGGCCGCTATCATGCCGGAAGATGCAATACCAGTAAATGCCGGAGTTTTTATTAAAGTGAATGAACCTGGAAAACTGATCAGGGAACTCAGCAGCAGGAATGATATATGGAATGATATTCTTAAGACCAATGATGCCGGGAATTTGCTCCATTCCATATATGATGCCGACTCCTTGCTTGTATTGATGGGTTATTCAGAATTGCTTGAAAAAGGCAATATCTACCTTGCCATTGTGGATGATACTGCAAAACTTGCAGTTTGCGCATTGTTTGAATGGCCTTATGGAGCTTCTGAAAGTGATCTGGACAAGGTTTTTGCAACTGTAACTTCCGGAGGCTTGCATAAATCACCATATTCATTCCTGGATATGAAGGGTTACTGTCTCAAAGATAGTACCGGAGTGGTATGCTACTATTGTATCGATCATGGTTTGTGCATGATTGGCAGTACGGCCGGGATCATAGAAGATTGTGCAAGACGTATAGAAGAAAAAAGCGCACTTCCTTTTGCAGACCTGTATGAAAGGGTTTCCCGGACCTCCGGCAGAAATGTGGATGCCAATATTTATATAAACTTTGAACGTATCCCTTCCATGGCACGCAATATTTTTGCTTCCTCATATTTCAAGGACAGAAAGATATTGCCTGATTTTGCGGCATGGTCGGAAATAGATCTGCTGATCAAGAATGATGAATTGCTGATGAACGGCTACTCAGAAGCTGTTGACACCATGAACCAGTTCCTGACCCTCTTCCAGCGGCAGGAACCCCAGAAAATTGAAATTACAAGGATACTGCCTTATAATACGTCCATGCTGCTTAACTTTGGGTTCAGCGATTTTGAAAAGCTGCATGCCGATAACAGGAATTACTTCCAAAATGAAGAGGTTTTTCCCGAGCGGGAAGGAAAACTGAACAGCATGAAGAGCCGCTATGGCAGCAAACTGGAAGAGTATATGACTGCCTGGGTAGGAAATGAACTGGCCCTTGCAATGATCAATCCGCACATGCATGATTATGAAGCCAACACTTTTTTGGCCATACATGCAGGTGATATCGAACTTGCCTCCAGAAGCCTGAAGGAGCTTTCTTCCAGTCAGTATACCAGTGACTATAGAGATTATACCATACGCCGGATTACCATCCCCGAACTTATCCCGGTGATCTTTGGGCGCCTTTTCTCCGGAATTCAGAAGAATTATTATACCAGGATCGAAGATTATATCGTCTTTGCCAACTCAACGAAAAGCCTTGAGAATTTTATCAATATATTCCTCTCCGGAAAAACATTAGAGCAGAATGAAAACTTTAAGAGCTTTACCGACAATATTTCTGACCTGTCAAATATTTTCTGCTATTTCAATATCCGAAATTCAACCGCGCAGCTCAAAGAGATTCTTGCGGTACCCCTGGCTGGGTTTGTAGAGAACAATCCTGAATTGGTTAAAAACTTCGAAGCTCTTGCTGTGCAGTTCAAGGCCCTGAACAATATGTACTTCACCAGTGTATACGTAAAGCATAATCCTTCATATATCAGGGAAGACCTGTCCATCTGGAAAGCTTATCTTGATGCACCGGTGTATGGGCAGCCGTATTTTGTGAAAGACCACAGGACAAACAACCTGAAAATCGTGACTTTCGACACGCTTAACAATATGTATCTTATTGATCATGATGGAAATATTGACTGGAAACTGAATATTGGAGAGAAAGTGATCAGCAATGTACATACTGTTGATTATTATAAAAACGGGAAGATCCAGTATTTATTCAATACGCCAAACCGCATATACCTTATCGACCTCTTGGGCAGGGATGTGGAGGGGTATCCAATCCAGCTCAAGGATAAGGCTACCAACGGTTTGGGAGTGCTTGATTATAATCATGATAAAAACTACCGCATATTAATTGCACTTGACGATAACAGGGTTTATAATTTTAATATTAAGGGGAGGAAAACAGAAGGATGGAAAAACCCACTTTCAAAAGGCAAGGTAACATCGAGTGTTCAGCATTTGCGCGAAGCAGGTAAGGATTATATTATTATTACCGATAATGAAGGCAATGTAAAGATTACCGATAGGCGAGGCCGCGACCGCATAAACCTTAAGGCCAAACTTGCAAATGGTTTGCGGTCAGATTTCTATGTGAATGAAACAAACAGCAAAGGTATCATCCTGACAACAGACGAAAGTGGCAAGCTAATTTACATTAAGTTGAATGGCAGGCTGGAAGCGACTGATTTTGGCAATTTCTCAAAAGAACACTACTTCCTGTATGAAGATTTTGATAATAAAGGCGGTAAGGATTTTATTTACCTCGACAGCAACAAATTAACTGTTTTCGACAGGTTTAAAAATATTGTTTTCTCATGGGAGTTTGAAAATGAAATAAATTCCTCGCCGGTGATCATTCCGGTTTCATCGCAAGAGAAGATCATCGGAGTTGTATCAGGAGATAGCAGAAAGATATATCTTTTTGATCGCAATGGCAATTTGCTTAGTACTCCTGACCATATTGGTAATACCCAGATCCTGATCGGAAGCCTCAAGCGCGATGGCCAGCTGAATATGATCGTCGGATCAGGAAATACGATTTATAATTATTACTTTAGATAAATATAGTGTTGAGGGTTGAGGGTTGAGTG
>JAGLYE010000066.1 GCA_023132505.1 Bacteroidales bacterium
GGCCAGATCCTTGCCCAGGGTACAGAAACGGATTCCATCATCTTTACCGCAGCTGATCCTTTAACAGGATGGAAAGGTGTGCGATTTGATTCTACACTTGTCACGAATGATACTTCAAAATTTGAGTATTGTGTATTTGAATATGCTATTGCTTATGGGCCTTATCCTGATAATGCGGGCGGTGCCATCGGGGCATTGGAGTTTGGAAAGATCATTATCGACCATTGCTATTTCCATCATAATAAAGCTTTACAAGTAAATACAAATTATCCCGCTGGCGGTGCAATAGCCCTCTGGGCAAGCAGCCCGGTGATCAGGAACAGTACATTCATCAATAATATATCCTTTGCTGGTGGTGCGATATGTTGTTGGATAGAATCCGATTCAGAAATCAAAAATAACTTGTTCACGAGCAATACAGCTCAATTGGGTGGAGCAATTTATTGCTACAATTCGAATCCGCCGATTTATCATAATCTTTTTTATGATAATATTGCCGGTGCGGAATGGGGGGGGGGAGCTATCGCTTTGCAGGGAAGTTGCTCACCTGACATAATCAATAACACCATTGCTAATAACGATGCTTATGGTGTAGGTGGTGGTATTTATTTATCACAGGGAAGTAGTCCCATAATCCAAAATACTATCCTTTGGGGAAATACAGCTGATGAAGGAAACCAGGTATATATCTGGCATGAGGATTGTGTTCCTAATTTTTTTTATTCTGATATCCAGGGCGGGCAGGACTCCATTGGGGGAGTTCCGCATACAGGAGATTATAAGCAGTGTATTGACAGCATTCCAATGTTCGAAGATACTCTTGCCAGCAATTACCACCTTTTGGGAAGCTCTCCCTGCATAGATAAAGGTGATCCAGGCTCCCCTCTTGACCCGGATGGGAGCCCGTGCGACATCGGTGCATTCTATTTTCACCAGATAGGGTATGGGTATTCAGAAATCAGATACCAGAAATCAGAAGTCAGAATTGAGTGCTGGCCGAATCCCACCAGTGGGAAATCAGATATCAGATATCAGATATCCCGCCTTCGCTCCGCTTCGGACGGGCAGGCAGAAGTTAGAAATGTTACACTTACAGTTTTTGGCATATATGGCCGGGAAATAGTCGTTCTGGTAGATGAAACACAAGCTGCCGGGGAGCATATTATAAACTTTGATGCCTCTGTCCTGCCGGATGGCTTGTATATCATCCGTTTGCAGGCAGGAAATGAGAGTGCGGTTGGTAAGGTTTTAGTTGTTCGATAATTAGCACGCAGTAGGCTGGACGCTGATGGCTGTTAGCTGTAATTCAGCTCCCGGCTACCGCCTACTACATACCGCCTACTGCATACTGCCTACTGCCTACCCAATCCTCCGTTAATTCTAAACGACTAAGTATACACTAGATATAACCATTTATCAACGGTACACTACTATCCGTGCAAAAGATTCATATATTGCATACTCATATTAAAAACCATTCACCAGTAACTCTAAAACCATGAAAAAACTATTTTATCTTCTCTTCTCACTCAGCATCCTGTTTATGTTGGGCTGTACTCAGCAAAAGGATGCAGAACTAAGCCTTGATTACGAAAAGTATTCCCTTTCCAACGGTCTGGATGTGATCCTGCATGTCGATAAGTCCGACCCGATCGTGGCACTTGCAGTGCAGTATCATGTCGGCTCAAACCGGGAGGTACCGGGCAGGACGGGTTTTGCCCATCTTTTCGAGCATATGATGTTCCAGCGTTCTGAAAATGTTGGTGAGGATCAGTTCTTTAAACTGATCCAGAATGCTGGCGGCACACTCAACGGGGGTACCGGTAACGATGCCACAACCTATTTTGAAGTGGTGCCCAAGAATGCCCTTGAGCTTATATTATGGCTCGAATCCGACAGGATGGGCTATATGATCAACACTGTGACCCCAAAGTCATTTGCCAACCAGCAAAATGTTGTGCAAAATGAAAAAAGGCAGATGGTAGATAACCGGCCATATGGACACACGCGTACTGTGATCGCACATAACTTCTATCCGGAAGGTCATCCTTACAGCTGGACAGTTATTGGTGAGATGGAAGACATTACAAATGCTACTATTGAAGATGTAAAGGAATTTCATTCAAAATTCTATGTTCCTAACAATGCGACACTTGTTCTGGCAGGTGATTTCGATGTTGCCGAAGTCAGGAAACTTATCGAACAGTATTTTGGTGAGATCCCAAAAGGCGGTGATGTCCCCGATCCCGAGCCTATCCCGGTTATACTTGAAGAAACAAAAAAATTCTATCACGAAGATATTTTTGCACGCACTGCCCAATTTCGAATGATCTGGCCCACCGTTGAGGAATATAATGATGATGCTTATCCCCTCTCCTATCTTGCCGAATTGTTTTCAAGCGGTAAGAAAGCACCCCTGTATAAAGTCCTTGAAAAGGAGAAAAAACTGTCGTCGAGCCAGCATGCATACAATGGCAGCCAGGAGATCGCAGGCACCTTCAATATCGGTGTAACCGCTAATGAAGGCGTAAGCCTGCAAGATGTAGAGGCAGCCATCTTTGAAGCATTTCAAATGTTTGAAGAAGTAGGTTTCACCGAAGAGGATGTGGACAGGATCAAAGCCAGCCTCGAAACCAATTTCTATAATGGCATCAGCAGTGTTCTGTATAAGGCTTTTCAACTTGCCTATTATAATGAATATGCCGGTGACCCGGGATACTATAAAAAGGATATAGAAAGGGTCAAAGCAGTAACAAAAGAAGATATCTTACGGGTATATGATAAATATATCAAGGACAAACCATTCTTCGCCACCAGTTTTGTCCCGAAAGGGCAATTGGAACTAATCGCCGAAGGCTCCGTATCTGCAGGTATTGAAGAAGAAGATGTGATGACCGCCACAGAGATGGACATGGATGATATTGAAGAAGTTGAGATCGTTATGACTCCGACGGAGTTTGACCGTTCAAGGCAACCGGCCGATGGCCCGGATCCACTTCTTTCCCTTCCCCAGGTTTGGACTGACGAACTTGCCAATGGCATGAAAGTATATGGAATAGAGAACCAGGAACTTCCGCTAGTACAATACTCAATTGTATTGAAAGGAGGCCATTACCTCGACAAAATCGACAAGTCAGGTGTTGCCTCCCTGCTAGCCACCCTCATGATGGAAGGCACACAAAACAAGACCCCGCAGGAACTGGAAGAGGCCATTGAAAAGTTGGGAGCTTCCATCCGCATGTATGCCTCCGGTGGATCAATCAGTATCAGGGTGAATACCCTGGCCAGAAATTATGAACAAACGCTGGCATTGGTAGAAGAAATCCTTCTCGAACCGAGGTGGGATGAAGAAGAATTCGGCCTTGCCAAAACAGCTGTAATGAACAGGTTGAAAAGGTCGAAGGCCGATCCGAATACTATCGCCAGAAACACATTTATGGAGCTTGTCTATGGCGAGGATCACATTTTTTCGACCGGATCACAAGGGACAGAAGAAAGTGTTGAAGACATCACCATTGATGACCTGAAAGATTATTACAATGAAAATTTCTCCCCTTCGGTAACAGCCTTCCATGTTGCAGGTGATATCGATGAAGCTAAAGTCCTGAGCTCACTGAACGGACTTGCAGAGAAATGGGAAACAAAAGAAGTTACTTTCCCCGAATACAGCTACCCCGAAGCTATTGAAGAGTCAGCAGTTTATTTTGCCGATGTTCCGGGAGCCAAACAATCAGTGATCTATATTGGCGCTCCCTCAATGGCCCGTACTGATGATGACTTCTACCCTGTTACCGTGATGAACCATAAACTGGGCGGATCATTCAACAGTCATGTAAATATGATGCTCAGGGAAGAAAAAGGTTATACCTATGGTGCGTGGACCTACTTCACAGGAAGCTATGTACCGGGATATTTCCTTGCCTCTTCCAATGTACGTTCATCTGCCACTGAAGAGTCAGTCCGGATCTTCAAAGACCTGATGGAAGCGTACAGGGATGGGATTACGGAGGAGGAAATGGCGTTTACCAAAAATGCGCTGGTAAAATCCAATGCCCGCGACTTCGAAACGCTCAGGTCATTGCTTAAAATGCTGCAAAACATCAGCATGTATGAGCTTCCCTTCGATTATGTAAAAGGGGAAGAAGAAATCGTACTGGGTATGGATCTCGACCGTCACAAGATGCTTGCACAGAAGTATATCGATCCTTCAAAGATGTATTATGTGATCGCCGGCGATGCCGAAACACAGATGGAAGCACTGGAGAGGCTGGGGTTTGGTGAGCCGATTTTGGTGGATATCCAGTAGGCAGTTGACGGTTGACGGTCAACCGTCAACTGTCAACCGTCAACTTTACTGCTTAACCATCCTCAAACTCTCAACCCGCTGGCCCGCATGAAGCCTGCATAAATATACTCCGGCTGGCAAATCTGTTGCGATGTAGTTGAAGGAATGAGTTCCTGCAGACCTTACTTCATTAACAAGTTCAGCAAGCTCTTTCCCGAAGACATCATACACCACAAGCCTTACATGGCTTTCCTGGCCAAGGGTATAACGGATAGAGGTCTGCTCACGGAAAGGATTAGGATAGTTGGAGATCTTAATAAATGTCCTGTCAGGGTCAGGTTCGTTCACACCGACTGATCCCGGGGTGATGTATGCATAATAAACATCCTGCTCGCCATTCAGGGTATTGGCCCAGGCAAGGTGGGCACCACCTTCATCCGAAACCATATCAAAATAATCACCCATTTTCTCCTGCTGCGGCCATCCAACATGGGAATCAAAAATGTCTGATAGTTGAACATTCACCGACCAAGTTACACCCTGATCTTCTGAATATGAATAAAAGAGTGCTGACTTTTGATGAAGTCCCCAGGGATCGGAGCGTGTATCCAGCCAGGCTGCATCAATGCGGCCATTGGGGGCCACCGACATGGTTCCAAACCACTGATAATCTGAAAGAGAAGCGTCATCATTAATTCGTACAGGCGGATCAAAGGTCAGTCCGCCATCGGTACTCCTCGCAAACATGACATCGGCAGGATCAACATTGGAATTCCTCATCACCGAGGCGAGTACATATACATTCCCGCGGCCGGGACCATCAGAAACATCTACATCCACCCATGCCTGTCCGAGCAATCCTGCCGGGTTAACCGCTACCCAGCCTGTCAGCTGGCCATCAAGGTCAACAGAAGTATACAGGCTCCACTCAATGGTGGAACCGGACACCTGTGCATTCATGGATTTCGTCACCATCACATCATTGAACTCACCGGCACCAGCGATATAAAGTTCACCTTCCGGTCCAACAGCCAGGGTTCCCCAATAGGGTTCACCGGGAATGGCAGTGCAGGGTTCATAGCTGGCACCCAGGTTTGTTGAGCGTGTAAAAAAATTCGGATAGCAGTAGCTCCAGTATTTAGTCCAGAATGAATAATTATTGCCTGCACCTACACCATTTGTTTTATCAATACGCATCCACTGCTTATCACCCCCCTGGGCAAATGTACCCTCATCCCATTCAACAGCACCATCTGCAGTTTTGTATACTGTACAAATAAAATCGTCACTGGCAGTCACAGTGAGGCTGTTATAATAGAAGTTACCTTCAGGGTCGCAATCCAGAACCGGGTCGGAACGGAATACCCCGGCGTCGATAGATCCCGGAAAGGTCCATGATTGCCCGGCATCAAGGGAATATGCATAACCGGCCTGCCGGAAGTTGCTGTTCACATTGTCAAACTGCCGCCAGCCGATCATGATCCTGTCAGGGTTGGTAGGATCCACGGCAATAGAAGGTTCGTTAGCGGCATCGCCCAGAATATTCTCCCCCTCTGAATTTACATTCGCCTGTATAGTAAAAAACCCGGTGCTTTCATAAACATAGGCCGGAGAGGTCTTGATCTCATCAAGAGCCATGGGAACTGACTTTTCATCCGGAAGCTCATGGTGCATAGCTGCCTTTTCAGGAATATCAACTGACTGTGCGCAGGCTGCAGAAGATATGCCAAGGGCTGCAGCAAAGAGTAGAATTGTATTTTTTTTAAACATTTTTAAGGTATAAGTTTGGTTATTTTTCTATTTATCAGACAATAGCAGGCATTAAAAGGTTGTTTAGTGCTGCTACTCATTTTATATGTTTATTCATGAAACACCAGTGCTTCATAAATGTAAATATCGGCAGTCTTCCAGCCTTCCCAGCCAATGCGGGCTTTATCGCGGGCACAATGCCCAAGAAACTCCTCAAGGGACCAGCCGGTTTCTGTCGCCACCTGTGGAAGAAAAGTACCGGAAGACTTTCCCTTTTTGATATAGATCCCATGCCTGCCCAATTCGATCTCATCAATAGATTCGATCTTTTTCATTGGGGTCAGAACCGAGATCTCCAGTTCAATATCATCAAATTCTTCTTCTTTGACCTTCGAAAATCTGTGATCCCTGGTTGAAGCCGCTATTGCCATTCGCTGTATGACCAGGTACAGAGGGTCGGTAGGTTCAAAATTACCGATGCATCCACGTAACTGGCCATCCTTATTTAGTGTAACAAACGCTCCGCAAGGTGTTTTAATGTTTTCAGAAAACCCGGAAGTGTTTAGTTCCGGCGTTTCCCCCTTGCTGACATATTCTTCCATGGTTAACCTGGCGATGCCCAAAAGGTCTGCCTTATCTTTTTTGGTCAGGACAAAATCAGAATCAGTTTGTTGTTCTCCATCCGCTGTAATAGCGATTGCATAATAGCCCACCACCCTGCTCTTGTCGGGATGGTAATCTGCATCCCCTGAATTCAGGTACTGAACCTGGTGGTATTCATAATCCGGATTGTCTTCGGTAAGGTTTAGCAAGGTCAACACAGAGGTCCATCCACACATGGCTGTAGCCAGGTTTCGAATACCTGATGCTTCATTCTCCCTGAGCACCTTCATGAACTGCTCTTTTGAATTGCCGGTTACGGCATCCGCAGTTTTTTGATCCACCTCATTGGCATCCTCATACTTCGGGAAATGTGAGAAATCGGTGCTGATCACAAAAAGGTTCTTCTCATTGAAATATGGTTTCAGGGCTTTGGCAATATCCCGGCAGGTGCCCAGCTCCTGAGTGCCGATCACTATTGGGATGATCTTAAAAGGTTTCTTCAGGTAATACTGTAGAAAAGGCAGCTGGACCTCCAGGCTGTGCTCAGTAACATGAGCTTTGGCCTGAAATGAAAAGGCATCATTTTCCTCTATCAACTTCTCAGCCAGCGTGCGATCAACCTCCACCTCTCCGAGCGGAGTTTCATAATTTCCTTTACTGTAAATGGATGCTCCCCGATAATAAGCTGTGTGGCTGGAAGCGATCACAAATACATACTCATATTTACTGTCGGGATCGATCTGATTATAACCGGAAGCAGCAACAAGGCCAGAATAGGGATACCCGGCATGGGGAACAATGATCGCCTGTACATTATCGTATCCCTTTGGCTTCGCTTTTTTAAAAAGCTGCTGGAGGTCAGTTTCAAGGCTGTTGCGGTCGCCTGCATAGAACTTACCGGCCGCATAGGCTTTCCTGTTTACCGGCGCCTCAACAGGGTCCTGTGAATGGCAACCTCCTGAAAAAAGGGATAAGATGATCATGATGCGGATGAGTTTGTTGTTTTTCATTTGTCAGTAATTGATTGACCAACAGGATAACAAAGATACGAAATGTTATCTGAAAGTTTAGAATGTAAGGATAGTTTTGGTTATATTTGGAGTACTTGGAGTTTGAAGTTTGAAGTT
>JAGLYE010000067.1 GCA_023132505.1 Bacteroidales bacterium
GGCCGATTCATCCAGGATAAGGTAATCTCCATCGAGCAGTTTCACATCGGCCGGGATAATATCCCCAAGCCTGATACGGATCACATCGCCAGGAACCAGGTCACGGGCCTCCATCTCCCGCCACTTCCCATCCCTGAGCACCCTGGACTTGCTGGCCAGGTTCTTTTTGAGCATGGCCATGGCATTATCGGCCTTATATCCCTGCACAAACTCGATCAATCCGTTAATAAGCAAGAGGGAACCAATAATGATCACATCGTTCCAGTCTTTGTCGATGATGCTGAGGATCACCGCCGCCTCTATCATCCATGGAATGGGGCCCCAGAAATTTTTCAGGAACTTTATTAATAAGTTCTCCTTTTTCTCAACGATCTCATTGTATCCAAACTTCTCCAGTCTGTTGATTACCTCTTTTTCATTTAGTCCGGATGCAGGATCAGATTGTAATTCCTTTAACAGCTCCTGAGTATCTATGTTTTTGGCCTGTTCCAGGTCGAAGATCATTTCAGCCATAATAAAAATATGATAGGGTTAATTCTTAGTTTTCTATTTTTCCGATCTCTTCTGCCAGCTTATTATACCAACTTTCACTATATTTTCTGATCAGGGCATCTTTCAGGAAGACATATAGCGGAATGCCTTTCCGTGTGCCTTCGTCCAGAGCAAAATTGCAGATCTGCCATTTATGATAATTCACCGCTTCATTTTCTCCGATCTTTGTAAGTCTTCCCGGGTAAAGATGGCAGGATACCGGCTTACGAAATGAGATTTTACCCTCCTCATAAGCTTTTTCGATGGAACACCAGGCAATGTCATCAGTAAAATTAATAAATGCACAATCGCCACCATGAATCAGGGGTGTGACATAATTACCATCTGCGTCATAGTCAAAAATCCCGTTTTGCTTTACCGCTTCAATTCCTTCGGGGATCATATATTCCATAATCTCATTCAAGTAATCTTCCATCTGTGATATTTCTTCTTCCTCAAGTGGGGCCCCGGCATCACCTTCCACACAGCAAGCACCCAGGCATTTCTCGATGGGACACAGGAACTTGACCAGGTAAAGGTCGTCAGATACCATGATGTCGTCGATGATGAGCATATACAAATATAATTAAGTGTTGAGTTTTGAGGGTTGAGGGTTGAGTTTTGAGGGTTGAGTGATGGGTTTTGAGGGTTGGGTTAGTTTAAAGTTTTTATTTATAAGTGTAATTTTTTCTACTTTTGCAGACGCAATTTAGCATTAAGATCATTTATAGTATTCATAGATATTAAAGTATTACAGTAATGGCATTCAATCTCAGAAACAGGAATTTTCTGAAGTTACTTGACTTCAGCCCGAAGGAGATTAAATTTCTCCTCGATCTTTCCATGGATCTAAAAAAAGCCAAGTATTCAGGAACAGAACAACAGCGGCTAAAAGGCAAAAACATTGCCCTGATCTTTGAAAAGGCTTCAACACGCACACGCTGTGCCTTTGAGGTTGCCGCTTTCGACCAGGGAGCCCTGGTCTCTTACCTCGGACCTTCAGGCACCCAGATCGGCAACAAAGAAAGTATGAAAGATACAGCAAGGGTGTTAGGCCGTATGTATGACGGGATTGAATATCGTGGCTTTGGACAAGAAATCGTTGAAGAACTGGGAGCATATGCCGGTGTTCCGGTATGGAACGGGCTCACCAACGAGTACCACCCCACACAAATCCTTGCCGACTTCCTCACCATGATGGAGCATAGTGACAAACCCTTACATCAGGTTTCATTCTGTTATTTGGGGGATGCCCGCAACAACATGGGAAATTCGCTGATGGTGGGTGCCGCTAAAATGGGTATGGATTTCAGGGCTGCTGCCCCGAAAGAATTCCATCCGGACGAAAAACTCGTAAAACAATGTAAAGAGATAGCTAAGGAAACAGCTGCAAAAATCACGATCACGCAAGATACTGATAAGGCTGTAAAAGGTGTTGACTTCCTTTATACTGATGTATGGGTTTCTATGGGTGAACCTGATTCAGAGTTCGAAAGAAGGATCAAGATGATGATGCCTTACCAGATTAACAAGGAGCTGATGATGAAGACCGGCAATCCAAAAACCAAATTCCTGCACTGTCTGCCATCTTTCCACAACAAGGAAACCAAAGTAGGCGAAGAGATCTATAAGAAATTTGGTGTGGAGGCCATGGAGGTAACTGATGATGTATTCGAATCGGAAGCTTCCGTCGTTTTTGATGAGGCTGAAAACAGACTGCATACCATTAAAGCGGTAATGGTAGCTACCCTGGGTAGTTAATCTCAAAAAATACCAGGGACCTGCATGGAAAACAGCATAGAAAAAACTACCCAGGTATTATTTCTTCTCAGGAGCCGGTAAAACATTTTGTCTGACGAAATCAGCTACGATGACTTCGGCAAATTCGACAGCCATCTTATTGATACTTGAAACATCGGTCGTTTTGGTCTGTGCTGACCAAAGCAATTCACCTGTTTTAAAATCAAAAAAATTGGCTTCCAGAAATATTTGCAGTGATCCTGCATAATATCCGGGAGAGTAATAGTAATTATTGAATCCCCCGTAATAATCATAAAAAGGTACATTATAATAATAAGGCATATAGTAACTGCTACCCGGCACATAGCGACGTGTATCTTCCATATGTCTGAGACTCATGGTGAAAACAGCATCCACATCGGCAGCAATAAAAATATCCCTTACAATTTCCCGGCTTATAGTCCCAACTGCAGCATTTGGTGGAAGCAGGTCAAGTGCAGCAATTACCGGATATCCTTTTTCTTCCAGACGGGTTTCTACTTGATCTTCAAATATTCGTCGATTGGTTGAATTCGGGGCTATCCCCAATACCACAACTTGCTCATAGCTTACGGGCTCGTGATCAAGCCTGGTCCATGATCCTGTAACTTTTGTGCTTGGACCGCATGCTACCATCAATATCAGCATTGCTGATATAAAAAACAGATTTTTGATATTCATTTGCTATATCTTGTTATATTAGTAAGAATCCAGGGAAACTGGCTAATTATTCTCTTGATTGAACTTACTTAAATTGCCGGATTAAAATCCAAAGATAACACCGACACCAAACGCGAAGTAGTTCAGGTTATTAAGGTTATTGCCATAACCAAATGCCGAATTATATTTAGCATTGACAATAAATCCAATACCTGAATTGGGAATCTCAATTAAAGCACCTATTTCCGGTCGCATACCAAAATCCCAGCTCTCGTCTCTCCAATAGACTAAACCAATCTGTGTAACCTGTTCTGTATAGTACGCACCGATGCCGATACGTGCATATGGAGTGATTAAAAAATCAGATTGGTAGGCATATCCTCCTTCGGCAAGAAAAACATAACTGTAAAGATCTCTGAAATGTATTGCTGTTACCGTATTTGTATTGTTAAAGTCAACGGTTATTTTTCCTGTTTTTTTGAAGAATGCACCATATCCGACAGCACCACCAAGGGTTACACCTGTTTCAAAATGATAATTACCCCCAAATTCAATTCCACGAACACTTGTTTCATTGATCCAGTTTTCAAAATCACCGGTAGGGACAGCGATATTCCACTGAAGCTCCCAATGAGTTTCATATTGGGCAGTAGCGGTTTTTGTAAAGAACACTGCGCAAAGTGCGATTATACTAATAAGAAAATATTTTTTCATGGTATTATTTTTTCTATTTAAAAGATGTTATTACTGATCGGTACCCAGATAAGGAGATTGCGTATAGGCCTGATCAATCCCGCCAATCAACCGTTGGGATATCACAGTACTACCCCTGCCGGTAAGCACGCCACCAATAAGGGCAGCCCACATTACATTGATCTTTTTGTTGATAGTATCGATGTTTTTCAGATCTACCATATCAATAATAAGTGCTCCCTCTTCATACGACCCAAGGTAGGTTCCCCATGGATAATAATACCCATAGCCCGGCCATCCCCAATATCCCGGATAATAATACCAGTAACTATACGAGATCACATGATTTGTACGTGTAACGATAGAAATTCCCATTCCAATATCCGGATCGGCAGAAGAATCCACCCTGACATAATTCAGGGCTTGCATATTTGAATTGACTTCTGCAAGAATAGATTCATAATATTCCTGAATTTCTGCTTTCTCCTCAGGAGTTGCTGTACTATCAATAAGTAGTGTGTCAGCAACATAATAGGTTTTATATTGTGCAAAATCTGCGGCGTCATCGTAGTTCGTCCACACCATGTCTAAATCGCTTGTATTTACATCATAAGTTGGATATTTACTGCAGGAAACGATCACTAAGCCCATGATTGCCAATAGCAAGCCGGGATAAAGAATACGTAGAACAGATATTTTCATTGAAATATGATTTTGATTAACACTAAATTCAAATTGTAAAACAAATACTTAAGGTGATTGTTCAGTTTTTATCTGAAAACAAAAGTACTAATTTTTGGGTTTATAGTACAGAATTTATCTAACGGGAAATTTTAACTTCCAATTATTATCAAATAAAAAGCAATCTCTTTAGATTTACAAATTATTAATATAATAATGCAATAAAACCGGTTCTCAAACGTCATTGAGAGTATTATGATTAGTCCTGTAAGTGATTCAATTCCTGAATGATATAACCATCGATTATCTGATGGTGGACCCATCTATACCGAAACAGGTGGGAAAGGCTTTCTCGTGTTCGCCATTTTTACAGCCTACTGCTTACTGCCTACCGCCTACTGTCTACTGCTTACTGCCTACTGCTTATTGCCTACCGCCTGTTCATAAAACAAACGAGTTCCTTTACTTGTTCAAGGTTATTTGCTTTTTTTTCATTCCTGAGCCTTCTGGATGAAGGGGTAAAAAAGTTATGGTTTTCCAGGAACATGATCTGGAGCTCATACCAATCTCTTAACGTAGTGTATCGGATGTTCAATATATTCCATTCATATCGTAATTGGTGGGCGATCATGAAAAAGTCTTCCCTGCCCATGTAATCAAGGTCTGCATCACATAGGATCTTTTCAAGGTAAGTGGTGGCACTCTGGGGAAGTTTGGTGGTAATGATCATATCGGAGATGATATCGATATCTTTTTTATCATAACCAAAATCAGGCAAATACTTCCGTGCAATATCGACACTGGCCTCTTCATGTCCGATGTATGTAGTAAGCATGCCGGAGTCATGAAAAAGTGCTGCCGTTTCAAGTAAGGCCCTGTCATGAGTGCTGATCTTCTCCAGTTCAGCAAGGTTTCCTGCTGCGTTCAAAACATCCAGGGTATGGTCAATGTTGTGATAGGTGAGGTCGGGATCAAGTTCATCGACCAGCTTTTCGATAATAAAATCTCTGGCTTCAGTAAATTTCATAGGGTGATGATTGCTGCTTTATTATAAAACGTAACTAAAAGTATAAATGTTATATTTTAGGATGATTAGTTATAAATTTCTATTCCGTCCCAATCGTCGGGAAAACCCAGGTCAATAAATTTCTGGCATCGCAGGATGTATTGAATGGCAGCCTTATCGGAGGGGTTGGCATCAACAACTTGCTTGAATGCATCCAGTGCCTGTGTGAATTCCTTGTTCTTGTATGCCTGCATCGCTGTGGTAAAGAGATCTTTCGTTTCAGCTTTCAGTTCCTTGATATCTTCAGGGTCTGCGTCGATGATCTCAAAGATATAAACGGCTTCTTGCTTACCTTTTACTTTTACAATATCCAGGAAACGGTAATTATAATTTGTCGGATCAGAAATCTTAACAAGTGTTTCTTCTGTAATGATGATGGCTGAGCCATATAGCTTTGTCAGCCCTTCAAGTCTTGAGGCCAGGTTAACGGCATCCGAGATCACGGTGCCTTCCATGCGACCTTCACCACCTACAATGCCGAGCATCAGGGAGCCTGTATGTATACCAATGCCACTGTTGATGGGTGCCTGTCCGAACTGGCTGATAATGTGATTGAACTCAATGAGTTTGATCCTCATCTCAATGGCTGCGTTAATAGCATCTTCTGTATTATCCGGGAAAAGGGCCATGATAGAATCACCCATGAACTTATCAACAAAACCATTATTATTTCTGATCACCGGCTCCATATAGCCCAGATAGTTGTTAAGGAAGTTGAAATTTTCCTTGGGCGTCATTTGTTCCGAAATGCTCGTGAAATCGCGGATATCTGTAAACAGTACTGTCATCTCCTTCTGGATCTGGTCGCCAAGCTGAATATCGGCAATACTGTCTTTCCCCAGGTATTCGAGAAACTGCTTGGGTACAAAGCGGGCATTTGCCTCATTTATCAAAGAGATGTCTTTAATGTAATCTTTCAGGCGTCTGCTCATATCATTATAACCTTCGGTTAGTTCACCGATCTCGTCATTTGTCCTGACAATGCTGTATGATTCCATCTCACCCCGGCCTGTGCGCTGCATGTTAAGTAGCAATTCCCTCACAGGGTAAACAATATCCCTTGTGGTCCATCGAATGAACAATAGGAGATAAAAGAAAGATATCATGATCCCGCTAAAAGTACCGATCAGCATGATATAAGTATCGAAAAGATTCACATATATGACGCCTGTGTCGGAATTGATGGAATTTTCCCCAAAATAGCTCTCGTACTTTCCAATGAGTATCTGGGCCTGTTCTTCGGTTGGCGGGCCTTCCAGGATATCATATACATTTGTAATGCTGATAAGCATATAGAATAACACAATGAGCAGGGGGAGAAAGGTGGTCATGGCACTGGAAATCCATAACCTGTTCCTGATCTTGCCAACTTTTATATTGAATATCCTTTTCCTGAGTTCCTCCTTGGTAAAAAAGAATTCCAGATACCTGATATGCACCCTGTGCTTCTGCCAGAAATATACGAACATGATATTCAACAGGGAGGATACCATCATAATAAAGAAAAACTGTCGGTAAAAGCGGAGGGTGATCTCATTAAAATCGCCATGGAAAAGCAATTGATAGAGCATATAGCCTGATGTGATCCCATAGGCGATGAAAAGGATCCCTGCATTTATTAGAGGGGTCTTAAGGATAAATTTTTTACAGAATTTGAATAAGCCCTCTTTTATCCTCTTGTTTTTTCGCTTTTTCCGTAGATATAGTTTAAATGGCAGGTTAAATGCAAGGCCAAGAAAGAAACTAATTAAGAGTAAGCGGATCCACAATCGTGATACTTTGCTGAAATGGATTGTCATTCGATCTTCCTCATTTTCCCTGGGTGGTTCCGACGGAAGCATTTCCTCTCCGGGCGCACTTTCAACAATAAAAGTCAATGAATCGCCTTCAAATGTAGAGGAAGTGTCCTGAATAGGATCATTGGCTGAATTGCTGTCAGCCTCACTATATGCTATTGCTATCGTATCCGGTGAAATATAGAGGCTGTCGGGCAGGTTAAAGCTATAGTCGCCGGTCCGGTATTTCTGCAGGTCAGGGGCATGCTTTATCAGCAGGATGCCGGTAATCGGGGATACCAGGAACAAAAATAATATCGTAGAGATTGCATAGATCCTGAAACCGTAATATCGTGGCACTGGTCTGTATTTCTTCTTAGCCATACTGAGTATCCTGTTCTTTAATATGTAAAGGTAGGGTTTGTTTTGAGAATAAAAAAGCCCCATGTAAACAAGGGGCTTTCAAATTATATCTCGATGGCTTACTCTACCGCATGAATGATTTCCATGCCTC
>JAGLYE010000068.1 GCA_023132505.1 Bacteroidales bacterium
CACTTTCCAGAAATGAAACACAAGCAATATCAGCAATGTTAATGCCAGTACACCTGTATGAAGGTTATAGAAGATAAGCAAGGTAGGTCCGCTCACCTCCTCTCCTCCCCTGATCGCCTGTTGCAGCCATCCACCGATCACAGGAACATATTCAAGCATGTTGGTGCTGACCGTGACTGCCCAGTATGAAAGCTGGTCCCAGGGAAGCAGATATCCGGTGAAGTTAAGCAGGATGACAAGCATAAGCAGAATCAGCCCGGTGACCCAATTGAAACGGCGTGGGGGATAATAGGCCTGGGTATAAAAAACACGCAGCAGATGCAGGAATACCAGCACTACTATCAGCATACCACTCCAGTGGTGTATATTCCTGACCAGGTTACCAAAGATCACTTCTTCTTTGATAAAAAGAATTGAATCGTAAGCGCCCTGTGGCGTAGGTTCATACACAAAGCGCAGCAAAATGCCTGTAATGACCTGGGTCACAAAAAGCAACAATGCCATCCCTCCCAGCCCGAATGTCCTGCGGAACACAATTGACGATGCCCTGACTTTTTCAGGATGTATCAGAAGGACAATGCTATGCAAAAAAGGAAGTCTGCTTTTCATTTTCAAACCAAAAGAAAGAAAATAATGAATGCATAAAGATATGGAAATTCAGGGAGTAGCAAGCAGCAGGCTTTAGAAAATTCACCTGTGCATTTTATCTCAGGTTTTTAGGATTTCGGAATGATTATATGTAATTTCGTATTATATATTCCATAACAAGAGAAATAAAAACCAGTTAATTAACCCTTTATATTTTCAGCCATGAAAAAAATAAAAATTATCCTTAGCCTGATTATTGTCAGCTTGTTTATGATTTCAACAGCTAATGCCCAGAAGATTACAGTTAAAACGGGTAATCTTGAATTTTTCAAAGAAGTAAGTGAGCTCAACATCGAGTATGACTTCAGCGATTTTGGAGTAGGAAAGTTCAAGACAGAAGAAGCCTACATAGAAGAGAAGAAAGCAGATTACAATGAGGATGAGCCCGGCAAAGGCGACAAATGGGAAGAAGAATGGCATGCCGACAAGGAAGAAACATATCAGCCAAAGTTCGAACAACTGTTCAATCTGGTAATGCTGGGAAAAGAGACAGGAATACTAGCCGGTTCTTACACCAATGCCGAATACACCATGATCCTGAAGACCACCTTCCTGGAGCCCGGCTTTAATATAGGTATTTCGCAAAAAAACGCTTATATCAACGTGGAAATAGTTTTTGTCAAGACCGAGGATCCTGACAATCCACTGGCGATCGTTACCATGAATAAAGTGCCGGGGCATGGTGTTTTTGGTGCTAATTTCGACACCGGATACCGTATTGGTGAAGCTTATGCCAAGGCAGGCAAAGAGCTGGCTAACTACGTCTGGAAGAAAGTGTTGAAGTGATATCTGATATCAGAAAGCAGAAATCAGGGGCCGAAGTTCGGGGAAGCTTACATATCACTTACAATCCATTACAGGAAGATGATGATTCAGACGGCATCGGTGACGCCTGCGATTATAACTAAATTTGGATAACTTGTCCTGAGCCAGTCGAAGATTGAATCTACTCTAAGGTCACTCACCAATTTTATTCAAAATCAAGTTAACATTATAAACAAGAAGAGATTCAGAATTGGATGTTGATCTGAACCAGACGCTAATAACATCATCCGCTTGTAATTCGACCAATCCTTGTGCTGAACCGGAGCCAATGTCTCCAAAAGATGCGAGTTTTCTCAGGAACCGAACCCTGGTTATGGTAGGAGGGCCTGGGGTCCCCTCAGGCTCACGGTATATCGCCCCTTCAAGCTGCGAATTGTTGGTGCCAGCAAAGGAGATACAGAACGAGATCTTATACAATCCACCTTCACGAACGATAATTTCTGCAGGAGCACCAGTCAATGGATCACCTAATACAAATTCGGGTGGAGGGTCACCAAAACTGAGTCCCTCTAAAGCCCTTGTCCATGCATAATAACTTCCACTACTAGGCATATCGATTTCACTCGGGCTTGAGAATTCATTATCCTCCCAAAGTTCAGCTGCATAAAAGAATTCATCAGAAAAATTTTGAATAATGTTACTGGATCCTCCAACGACAAGGCTCCATTTGGCATCAGCTTCAGACCAGTAATATAAGCCTTTAGCGATTCCATCGGTAGTCCCTATATTATAAATCAGCAGTCCTTCAACAGGATTTTCAACTGGTAATAATTGTGATTCAATATCTGTTATATTCAATCTTGGGATCAACAATCCCTTGTCAGTTGACTTAAGATGCAGTATGGAACTCCCATCCGGAACTGCAGCAGGATCTTCACTAATGACTACCTGTGCATTCACAGTCATCATTCCAAACGAAAAGATCAGAATAAGAGCAAATATTAGTTTTTTCATAATTTCTAGTTTATTAGGTTGGGTAAAACAGAAGCCTGGCTTTTAGCCATCCATCTATTATTTATTTTGTTTAATGTTTAACAATCAAAATTGATTTTTGTTTACAATTATTTTTTATTTGGATGAAGTGTGATGACTTTATTCATATCAAATAATCAAATCAACACCGGCAAGGCATCCATCAATAAAATCGGGCAGCAGCAGCAGATATATAAGTAACAGAACCCCCTGGCTTCATAATCCATTGATAATGGGGTACATCAGACCTTAATAAAGAAATGTGCTTGTTTATTAAAAAAGGGCTTTTAGACCTATTTAGGTACAAATATATAATACGAATCATTGAAAAACAAGGAATTTAGCAAAAAATATAAGATAATTATTCGTTTATATAGAGTAAATTAGATATTAAATGCAACAATGCAATGCCAATATCTGGACAAATGGCATATAAAAGCAGGCCATTGAGCCCTTCAGAAATACTGTTTAATAACGCTCGCCCCGCGGGTACAGCTTCCAATAGACCCCAAAACTGTAATTCAGAAATTGCAGGAGGTTGATATCATTCTTGTTATAGAAGGCCATCTGGTACCGTAACATGACATTGAAGCCCCAGGTCTTTTCTATCCCCATGGGAATGCGTGTACCTACTTCCGGTGCCAGGGCAAAACGCCAGTATGTTTCTTTGAACTCATACTTCCCTATCTGGGCGTTCTGGTCAACATACATCGTACCAACACCTAAACCAATGTATGGAACAAATAAGCTTCCATCGTCATCATTAAAATGATATTTGACATTTGCCAGCAGGGAAATAAGGAAGAATTCTTTCCAGGCATTTGCAGTAACAGCACCTCCATCGAAGTTCCAGGTGTGTCGTTCATCTTTTTCATAGAAGCCGGTCCATTGAACCGTAGCTCCAACAGTGATCTTGTTATTCAGATACCAGCCAGCCGAAGCAGTTAATCCACGAAGCGAGGTATTACTGATAAAATTGCGCATATCGCCCAATGGTGTGGCAGGTTCATAACTTAAACTATAGATAGACTGGGAAAACCCGCTTCCGGCTGCGGCCAATATGATCAGGAAAAGTATTATCGTTTTTTTCATCATTATGATCTTTTAGCTTTATTACTTAAGAAGGTAAGGCGATTGGGCAAAAGCCTCGTCGGTGCCGCGAAGAGCCCTTTCCTGGTTATAGGCACCGTCGTCAGTAGTATAGCCTTCGATTGTGGCCTGCCAGTTGATCTCCAATGTAGGAGAAATGTCTCCGGGTTGCGGATCAGGATGGCTTTCGTTCCACTCAACTACAGCGAGGTATGATGCAGCATCAAGCATTTCATAAACAACGGTTCCCACATAAGTTGAAATAGTTACAGGAATACCGGACGGATACCAGGGATAATACGGATACCATCCGTAGTAATAATTAGAATTCTTGTAGTATCCCCAACCCCAACCATAACCCGGATAGCCCCACCACCAGCCCGTACCATAATAGACTGTTTCATCAGATTGCGTCATCAGCACCGTAGGCAAAGCTATGAAACTTGCTTCCTCAACAGAATCTACCTCTGTGTATCCCAAACCCAAAAAGCGATCTTTCAACAACTCAAGTATTTGTTCAGAAGTTCCTCCGCTCTTATAGAATTTCGTTACCTCGCTATCGTCCAGATAGTTCGTTTTCAGCACAGCTGAATCCGGCATTACAAAAGTATTGTACGAATTGAAACTAAAATCAGTATTGTAATAAGTTACTGTCATATCCGTATCGTCATAGGTCTTTGGCGGATCCTTATGACAGCCTGTGGCTATAAATGCAACGGCTATGAATAGGATGAGATACTTAATGTTTTTCATTTTTGTGATTATTTAGAGCGGGTAAAAATAGGCATTATTCCGGATAATTCATGCTACATTTTTCATTTAGTGCAATTTCCATCCCGCATCCTGCATTCTGCACCTACCATATCCAGCTTATAATGAATTTCCCAAAAATATAACGGTATAATTCCAGGCACTACAAGCACTCCAAGCACTCCAAGTACTCCAAGTACTTCAGGCACTCCAAGTACTCCAAGTACTTCAGGCACTCCAAGTACTCTAAGTACTTTAAATATTTAAAAGTATTTAATATATCTTTGGAATCACTAATCCCTTAATACTGCTATTATGAAAAAACTATTTCTCTTAATCCTTGTTGTGAGCTTTGCCTTGTTCACATACGCACAGCAAAACCAATTAAAGCCTGGTGCGATTAAGCATAATGCCCTACTCATCATGGAACAGGGACAAAATAATGTCACTCCTGCACCAAATGTAAAACCACCAAAGCCTGATCTCACTGCGGGTAGTTCTGCCAAAGTTGTTACTATCAGGGAAATCGGAAATGCAGGTAATGCCTTTGGACTGTGTGGCAGCAGCCGTACGTACATGTGGGCTGACAATGACATTGGCAGCGTGGCCTTCATTCACCGTATGCTTAATCCTCCGGGAACAGGATTTCTGGCATATGATGTTTCCTTCGACAACGGAGCCACTTTTGAAATCGACCAGCAGCTATGGGACCCGGACAACTACCCCACAGGTGCCGCTAATGGAAATGCCCGTTATCCCCAATGTGTAATATATAACCCTGTTGGCAACACTGACCCCAACAATGCTATCATAAGCTTTTTTGCTCCGGTTCTTGACGGGAGCAATGGCGGAAGCTGGGGAGGCTATGGCTGGGGAACCAATCCGCTCACCGCAGTAAACCCTACCACTCCAACCAATATGGGATTGCCTTCTCCGGGAGATGAACTGCTCTTCAACGTACCTGACGCTTTTCATATCCGGAGTGATGGCGAAGCAATCTGCTATGAGCCTTCAGTGGTTGATGGACTCGGTCCCAACTACACCGGTTACCTGGTATATACTTCCGGATATTATGATGCAGGGACCCAGCTGTTTGATTACGAACAGGAACTTATTGAATTTGATATCACCGGAGGAGGAGACGGCGTTCAAATTCCAGGCCAGAAAATGGCTTTCCACCCCGACGGACAAATCGGTTATATGGCCATGCTAAGCAATAATGGCTGGAATGACCTTGCTGAAGAGGCTTTTTATCCTATCCTGTTCAAAACCACAAATGGCGGTGCCGATTGGGACGGACCTTATACTATTCAGCTTGGCGGACCTGATGGCTTGCCGGCAGTACTTGATTACTTGACTGATGAATTAATCGAATTGTACTTTGAAGCACCTGTCCCTGATAGGGATGAAATATTATTTTCAACAGATTTTGACCTGGATGTAGCTGTCGATAATTTTGGAAATCCACACTTGATATTTGGTGTTGGTTTAGGTGGCGGTGGTTGGAGTTTTATTTCCGGTCACGATGATCTCGTTGGATGTGAAGGCTCAGTCGCTCTGATCCACGCTGCATCATATGATGGAATGAACACCTGGTTTGCTGACACTCTGAACCTGCCTTATACCTGGAGAGGAGAATTCGAAAGTGGTGGAAGCACAATAGTAGAAGACCTGCGGCCGTACATCTCAACTACACCCGATGCTTCTAAACTCTTTTTCTCATGGCAGAATACCAGGATAGAAAGTGTTGGCGACAACATTGCTCCCGACATCTATTGTAAAGGCTACCGGGTGGCAGACATGATGTATACACAAATGTATAACGTGAGCTCATTTACTTCCATCATGTGGCAATCATGGATGGCCACGGCATCATACTATGTTTTTGATGATGGTGCAGGAAACTACGAGATTCCCTTCGTTTGCCAGTTTATGGACCCGGATGATGTTCTTGCCCCGGTTTCATTCAGGTATGTGGATGACTTTGTTATCACTGATGCTGACTTCCTCTATGTTTCAATTCCGGAAGTTGAGCAGGAAATGATCAGTATATCAAAAAACTATCCCAACCCCTGCAGGGATTTCACCAATATAAATATGAGCCTGCTTGAAGCGGCCGGCGTTGAGATGGAGATCAGCAACCTGCTTGGACAAAAAGTTAAAACTGTAAACTTTGGCATCTTCAGCAAAGGACAGCACAAGATCACCATTGATGCTTCTGAACTTGAAAGCGGCATTTATATCTATACCCTGTCAACAGGGAAAGATGCCGTTGCCGGAAAGATGATTGTTGAATAGAGTTTCCTCCGTTGGAGGAAAAAAAAGGCTTCCATCAGGAAGCTTTTTTTTTGGGTACAGGGTACAGGGGGCAGGGTGCAGGGTTTTGAACATTTTATTAACACAACAGCTGTCCTTCCGAAAATTCAAGTAGTTTTATTTTCTTTTCCAGATTGTTCAAACAAATACATTATAAATCATGGGAGGTTTCTTCGGAACGATATCCAAAAACGATTGTGTAACAGATCTTTACTACGGCACCGACTATCATTCACACCTGGGAACCAAAAAGGGCGGCATGGCCGTGGTCAACGACATAGGGATCAAACGCGGGATACATAACCTTGAGAATTCATATTTCAGAACAAAATTCGAATCAGAGTTGAAAGAATTCTCCGGCAAGAGCGGTATCGGGGTCATCAGTGATTTCGAGGCCCAGCCGATCATCATCAAATCCCACCTGGGTGAGTTTGCCATTGTAACGGTAAGCAAGATCGTTAACCTTGAAGAACTCACGCAGAGAGCCTTGAAAAACCACAGGACCTTCTCGGAGGTCGGTCCTGAAGGCACCAATGCTACCGAACTGGTCGCCATGCTTATATGTGAAGAAGAAAGCATTGAAAAAGGCATTGAAAATGTTTACGACAAGCTGAAAGGATCCTGCTCCATGCTTATCCTTACAAAAGAAGGGGTGTATGCAGCCAGGGATAAGCTTGGGAGAACCACCATTATACTTGGAAAGAAAGAAGGTGCCTTCGCTTTTGCATCTGAGAGCAGTTCTTTTTCAAATCTCGGTTTCGAGACTGAACATGATTTAGGTCCGGGGGAGATCATCCTGGCCACTGCTGAAGGTTGGGAACTACGTAAAAAAGCCTTTGATAAAATGCAGATCTGTGCTTTCCTTTGGGTTTATTACGGATATCCCAGTTCCTGCTATGAAGGGATTAACGTAGAGGGATGCCGTTACCGTTGTGGTGCCGCTCTGGCCAGGAATGACAGAGCGGAGGTGGATTATGTTTCCGGGATCCCGGATTCAGGGACCGCCCATGCCATCGGTTATTCCAATGAAAA
>JAGLYE010000069.1 GCA_023132505.1 Bacteroidales bacterium
CCACCGACCATCACAGCCGTTTTCCCGGGGATGATCACAAAGTTAGTCCCTCCCCCGGCTGATTTCCAGCTAAAATCAGCGATGGATTTATAATTATTCACATTATCGGTGAAGTTAAACCCATAAAAATTGATCTTCGATCCATTCCCAAAATGAAATGAAAGCTTGCCATAGAGATCGAGGTAGTTGAAAGGAAGTCCATCTTCATCTACATAATCATAAAATATCTTTGAGGACTGCGCCAGGTATGAATTTTTTGCAGAGAACACGAATGATGAGCTCGACCCTCCTTGTTCCTTTTGCTTTGCCAGCGGGCCTTCTATCATGACTTTAGCTCCAAATGTACTGGCACCAACCTTACCGGCAAATCGTTTCTTATTTCCATCCCGGGTTGTGATATCCATAATGGAGGATATTCTTCCACCATATTCTGCTCCAAAGCCACCAGTATAAACGTCTGCATTTCTCAGAATATCGGTATCAAAAACTGAGAAAAGCCCAATAGAATGAAAGGGATTATAGATGATCATACCATCCAGGAGCACCTTATTCTGAATAGGGGAGCCGCCCCTGATATAAAGCTGTCCGCCCTGGTCACCGGTAAAAACAACTCCCGGGAGCACCTGTAAATACTGTGCAAGGTCGGCTTGCCCACCAATGGAAGGAATCGCTGTGATCTCCTTGGGTGTAACCTTGTTCACTGAGGTTTGAGTCTCTGTTCGTGCTTCCTGTCGTTCCGCCGAAATATTCACTACATCCAGCGTTACCGATCTCTTCTGCAGAAACAGGTTTTTACTAATTATCTCGTCGGCTTTCACCTCTACTTCCATCGAAAGTGAATCGTAACCAAGATAAGTTACCATCAGTGTATATAGACCGGGGGGAATCCTGGAAATAACATACAATCCGTTTACATCCGAAGATGAGCCATAGGTGGTTCCCTTGAGGTAAACATTCGTAAAAATGACAGGCTCACCGGTTTCTTCTTCGTATATAGAACCACGGATGATACCTGTTTGGGCAAAGGATTCTCCGACTACGATCAAAGTGAGAATCAGGCAGGACAACAAGTATGTAGTATAGGTGCGCAGCTTCATGTTATAAGTCTAAGAGGTCAAGCAATTTCTAGTGGCGTACAAAAATAAATAAAGTTTTATTACAATATACATTAATGCCAATCTCCGTTGGAGTCAGCAAAACGATGATAATAGAGGTGCCTTCCCCAGCTGATGGAATCAACAGTTCTTTTCTTCAGTTTCAAGCCAAAATAGGTATAATAATACTTGCTTCCGAAAATACCATTCCCGTCATGCATGTTGGTATAATCCGGAAAAAAATGCGGATTTGTAGGTTGTTCATAAACCTGGATGAAATTTTGCAGTTCCTTGCCGGGCAGTGCGAGCATATAATCTACGCCCCTGGCCCTTCGCTTTATGTTCGGGTCAACGACAATTTTCTCAGAAAGATATTCATAATAAGCATCAAACAACTGGTAAGTCGTATCGTCATCAGCAATCGCCTTTAAAGGATCCATAGTAGGGACCCAGTCAACATACTTGTAATATGTTTCACCATCTTTATACTCCCAGTACAGGAACCGCATAATATAGTGTTCATGGTAGTATGGGTCCAGTGTTCCTTCATAATCAGGGATATATTCCGCAACATAATTAACCCTGTAAAAAGCCCGTTCCCAGTAAAAAGATTCTTCCGGTGTCACTTCACCCAAAACCGATGCCATACCCCATGCTTCCTTTCCGGTAATACGGTCAATCACACGTAGTTTATATTCGCAGTTTTTGTGAATAGGTATATTTGTTTTGTAAACACAATTGGATGCATTGGAAAAGAGACCGGGCTCTTTTTGTCTGTCAACGGGCTCATATTGAACAGTTTCTCCGGCAATCACACCACTTTCGTACTTCTCCAGAAACACATCAAAGGTATTCGGCGGATAATTCACAGAATCGTTCACCTGGGTATAATTGTATGGATCGTCGGTAGTTGAAAATCCCCGGTTGATCCTGATATACTGGGCCGTATCTTTGAGGTTGATCAGGCTATATACAATGGTGATCTCTTTCCATTCGGGCCTATCGAGGTCAGTTTCACAAGAGAAAGAAAACAATATGCTTATCATCAACAATATGGCAACGGTCTTTTTCATGAGCAATATATTTAGGATGCACACAAAACCTTTATCTTTGATCCGGACATCTTTTCTTCAACTCCTAAGATAAGATATTCCTTAAGATAAGATACAGGGAATCAGAAAACGGCCATAATCGTTCAGTTAAAGGCATTAATTATTGTCGCGGAGCTTCTCAAATAAGACCTTTTCTTCTGGTTTAAGTTTTTCAGGAATTTTAATATATACCTTTATAAAAAGGTCGCCATCTACAATAGCATGTGAATAATCAGGCATACCCATATTTTTGAGTCTGAACGTTTTACCGTTCTGAGTACCGGCCGGAACAGTGATATTTACAGGTCCTTTAAGAGTTTCAACACTTAGCTTTCCTCCAAGCACTGCCGTATAAAGGTCTGTTTCCACAGTGGTAAAAAGGTCATTCTTCTTTCTTTTGAATCTTGGGTCGGGCAGGATATTGATCATGATGTACAGGTCGCCGCTTTGCCCGCCGGTGGTACCTGAACCGCCTTTACCCTTCACCCTTAATCGTTGCCCGTCTTTAACCCCTTTGCCCACCTTCACCTTGATTGTATTGCCATCAATGTTGAGCATTCTTTCAGTGCCCCGGTATGCCTCCAGCATGGTCAGATCAAGTCTTGTTTTGTAATCCTTACCTCTTATGCTGCGTTTTTGTCTTGCCTGCTGTTCACCTCCTCCGTAACCGGCCCCGAAAAAAGTCTTAAAGAAATCAGAAAAGCCGCTTCCTCCCAAAATATCATCCAGATCTATCCCGTCGCCGGCAGATTGATAATATCCTCCATACTGCCCATGTCCAAACCCCTGGTTGGCGTATGCTCCATTTTTCTCATAATGCTTCCAGTTCGCCCCCAGCTGATCGTACTTGCTTCTTTTATCGGGATTTCCTAAAACTTCATTAGCTTCGCTTATCTCCTTGAATTTCTCCTCTGCTTTGGCATCTCCCTGGTTCTTATCGGGATGGTATTTCATGGCAAGCTTCCGGTAAGCCTTTTTTATTTCAGCCTGGGAAGCCTTTTTGTTAACACCTAATATTTTATAATAATCTTTATAATCCATATGGAATAGGGCATATCAACAATCATACCCTTGTACAAAAGCATGCAATTCTGACATGCAGTCGATGTAAAGGTCTTCAAAGATGTCAAATCTGTGTGTATAGGGCATTGCCTAATAACGAAGCACTCTCAGGCTGGAAATCCCGGAATTGAATTCTATTGTGATATTTTTTTCGGCAGATGAAAAATTCGGGCTTACGTATGTACTTTTGCTCACCTTATCAAAATCGGGCAGGTCTTTTGAAACCAGGAACGAATCTGTGTTAACCTCACAAGCCACCTCCTTTGGCACCTTGATCACAACGGACGAAACTCCGGTTTCAATGTTTACATCCAGGTTATCAGACAAACTTCCCAGTTTGATCTCAATTGAGGCAGCTCCGCCGTCGATGTGCAAGGTATTGATGATAAAAGGGGTCAGGTTCAGTTCTATATCGGCAGCTCCGGCATCAATGTCAATATCCCATACAAGATCAGGGTTAAGTTTTAATTCCACTGTGTGGGAACGGTATATATTGAATTGGTTCCGCTTACTTTTCGGCCCGATCCTTACATGCTGCCGCCTGTCCTCCAAGGTAGTACTAATATCATAGGCCCCCGAATCCCCAAAATGCTTGAAATCAACCAGCTGATCTGACGTTCCTGAAATCACGTAAGAACCTGCAACCGCATTCAGCTCAAGTAATGCAAATTCTGCGGAATCAATGCGTAATTCACTCTTGTTCGACTCAAACTGTTCACTTTTATGCCAATCTCCGATCCAAAGCCACCCTGAATGCCATTTGCCCGGGTTATAATAGATCAGCAGCAGCATCACGAGGATGGCCAGGAATGAGGCGATCAGTTTATATAAGGATTTCACAGGTATAATCGAAATACCCCATAATATCAATATTAAGGGCCAAAGGCTAAAGATGTCACGCCAGCTGAACCAGATAACATCAAATTTCTTTAAAAGGAATAGCACACCCAGCAAAATGAGGACTACACCCCAGAACAGGTTTTTGTATTTCATGATGAAGAGTTTTAGATTTGAACAGCAAGACCAATTTATGATCAGTATTATTTTTTCCCAACAAATGCATTTCGCAACAGCACAATCCCGATCACAATCAGTATTACCGGCCATAAATCACCAAAATTGATGCGCGGCACATAGCGGATCACAAGAAATATCACACCAAGGGTGATCAATATCAGGCCCGCGATGAGGCTGCCATCATCTTTCTTTTTGAAGATAGGGTTTTGTTGTGTAAAATCGGGTCCCTTCCCGCCTTCCTGCGTTTTATTCTCTTCCATATTATTTGTATTTACATTTGTTGAAAGCTGATCATCGAGCGGAAGAACGACCCATAGGATGATATAAAGGATGACTCCTCCTCCACCAACCATAACCAGCAATATAAAAAGGATCCTTATCAAGGTCGGATCCATGTTGATTGATTGACCAATACCACTGGCTACACCACCGATCATGCTGTCATGTTTACTGCGATATAATCCCGACCTTTTTTCCATAATCATAATTTTCATAACAAATATACATCTTAAATACATCCTAAATGCATATTCATCCTTTAAAAAATTAACATAATCCTAACATCAAAAAGTAATTCGCCAAAAATGTTGAGAAGATGCCGGCCTTTACCAGGTCTTTTCATAACCATCAGAACAGCAGTTGAGCGGTAGTGGATATATTTATTTTCGAGCTAAACAATGCTGTCAGTACTTTGTTTATGTAAAGGGATACCTGACAAAACTGTTTTGCCCGGTTCAGATTGAAAAGAAGCAATTTAGAAATATGTATAAATAGATATATGAAGATTTCATATCGATGAATTTTGTAAATTAGCATGTTTTAATTAAAGATTAATATGGGAGAAAAAATCAGAATCTCAGACAATAAACTGTACGTCCCCGACCAACCGATAATACCTTTCATAGAGGGTGATGGCACAGGGCCTGACATCTGGGCAGCATCAGTCAGGGTGTTTGATGCTGCTATTGAAAAAGCCTATGGGGGTAAGCGTAAGATTGAATGGAAAGAAGTATATGCGGGTGAAAACGCTTTCAATCGTTTCAATGACTGGCTCCCGCAGGAAACCATTGACGCATTTAATGAATACCTCGTTGGCATCAAAGGGCCTCTCACCACACCCGTGGGAGGTGGTATACGTTCGCTTAATGTAGCTTTGAGGCAGATCCTCGACCTCTATGTATGTCTGAGACCGGTTAAATATATTAGCGGGGTTCCCTCTCCTGTAAAGAAACCTGAAGATGTGGATATAGTTATCTTCAGGGAGAATACCGAAGATATTTATGCCGGCATTGAATGGCAGGAAGGCAGTGCCGAGGTAAGAAAAGTTATTGATTTTATCAGGAACGAAATGGGCATTGATAATATCCGTTTCCCGGAAACTTCGGGAATCGGCATAAAACCGATCTCAAAAGAGGGTTCTTACAGGCTTATCCGTGCTGCCATTGCCTATGCCCTTGAAGAAAACCGACGGTCAGTTACCTTGGTACATAAGGGCAACATCATGAAATTTACCGAAGGAGCCTTTAAGAACTGGGGCTACGAGCTGGCAATAAAAGAATTTCGCGGGCAGGTGGTCACCGAAAGGGAAAGCTGGATACTGGGTAATGTCGAGAGCAAGCCGGGGATCAGTGTTGAGGACAATGCTAAGCTAATCGAACCGGGGTATCATATGATGACCGATTCGCAAAAAGCCGCTGTTAGGTCTGAAGCAGAAGAAGGGCTGCAGCTCATTCCTACCCACGGAGAAGGTAAGTGGAAAGAGATGCTCCTCATCAAAGATGCTATTGCAGACATTACCTTGCAACAGGTACTCACAAGAGCAGCCGAGTTTGACGTTGTAGCCACCATGAACCTGAATGGTGATTACCTGTCAGACGCTCTTGCTGCCCAGGTGGGTGGTATAGGGATTGCACCGGGTGCCAATATCAATTATGAAACCGGGCATGCTATCTTTGAAGCAACCCATGGCACGGCACCTAAATATGCAGGTCTCGATAAGGTCAATCCCGGATCTGTGATCATATCAGGAAGCATGATGCTTAAATATATGGGATGGCAAGAGGCCCACGACCTGATCTGGTCAGGACTCAAAAAAACCATCAGCCAGAAAAGGGTTACCTATGATTACCACCGGATGATGGAAGGCGCTACACTTCTGAAATGCTCCGAGTTCGGCAATGCAATCATTGAAAATATGTAAAAAACACATTCCATACCAGGAATAAGTGAGGAGGAAATAATGTCAGTTTTAAAGGAAAGACTTAAACAAAAAATCGAAGAGTGGAGACCACGTACGAACAAATTACTCAAGGAGTATGGTGATGTGGTTGTTGATGAAGTAACTATCTCAAAAGTTCTTGGTGGAATGAGAGGCCTGAGAAGCCTGGTAACAGACATTTCTTACCTCGACCCCAATGAAGGTATCCGATACAGGGGATATACCCTCAAAGAGGTTTTCGAACTTCTGCCCAAGCCTAAGGGTGCCGAAATGCCTTATGTGGAAGGGCTGTTGTTCTTACTGCTGACAGGCGACATTCCCAATCAGGAAGAAGTAGAAGATGTAGTGGATGAATTCAGCAAGCGAAGGATACTTCCCCGGTATGTATATGAAGTGATCGATGCTTTTCCCTGCTGCAGCCATCCTATGACTATCTTTTCTTCGGCAATCCTTACAATGCACCGCGAATCGTTCTTCACAAAGAAATACTTTGCCGGTCTGAAAAAAGAGGACTATTGGGAACCCATGTTTGAAGATGTACTGAACCTGCTGGCAAAACTGCCTGAGGCAGCCACATATATCTATGCTAAATTATATAAGGAAGGCAACCGCATCCAGTCTAATCCTAACCTTGACCTGGGTGGCAACTTTGCCTTTATGATGGGGAAAGACAAACCCTATGACGATGTATCCCGACTGCATTTTATCCTTCACAGCGACCATGAAAGCGGAAATGTCAGTGCACATACTGGGCATCTTGTAGCCAGCTCTCTTTCTGATATTTACCTGTCTGTTTCGGCCATGATCAATGGCCTTGCGGGCCCTTTGCATGGATTGGCAAACCAGGAGGTGCTGCGATGGCTTCATGACCTCATGGATAAGATGGGTGGTGCCGAGCCAACCGAAGATGAAATCAAACAATATGTTTGGGATACCCTGAACGCAGGATTTGTGATTCCGGGCTACGGTCACGCTGTGCTGAGAAAAACAGATCCCCGGTACACCCTGCAAAGGGAATTCAGTCTGAGACACATGCCGGATGATCCGCTCTTTAAATATGTTGACATCCTGTACAA
>JAGLYE010000007.1 GCA_023132505.1 Bacteroidales bacterium
TTTCATCGCTGTAATTCTTATCTTTCACCAGCCCGGGGCCTTTTTCCTTCATGCGTGCCCTGAGGTCCATCATTATTTTACGGGGGGATAAAAGCTTGCCGGTTATATTGGCGGGGCATACCTCAGTACACCGGCCACATTCGGTACAAGCCAGTGAATCAAGATAATTTTTCCAGGTTACGTCTTCTGCATCCAACACTCCAAACCTGTTTATTTCTTCTTCTGCAGGAGGATCAGTAAAAGCAGCATTGGGGTCCATCATCAGCTTCACTTCATCAGTGATCTCAGGCATATTCGGAAGATATCCAAGGGGCTCCAGCCTGCTCAGGAAAACATTCGGTACAGACATAAATACGTGAAAGTGCTTGGAATATGGCAAAACATTTGCAAAAACAAAAATCCAGATAATGTGTGACCACCAGTTGACCTCGTGCCATAGATACGCCTGTTCCAGGTTTACTTCACCAAAGAATCCGGCAATATATGTGCTGACAGGAAAAAGCCCAACAATCTCGTGTCCGGCCGAATGGGTATAAATGATGTAGAAGGTATTCATCCCCAGCAAGCTAACCATAAGCAAGCCGATCAGGGAGAGGGCAAGATTGGCATCCATGTGTGATATATGCTTCATCTCAATACCTGTAAACCGATTAATATGCATGAACCGCCTCCTGAAGAGAAAGGCAAATATCAGCAGCAGGATAATGAATGCAAAGACATCCCCCAGGGAGGTGATGATGTCATAAACGGGACCTAAAACAGACAAAATTCTTTCCGTTCCGGCCAATCCGTCAATGATCATTTCAATACTTCCTATCAGGATGATGATAAAACCCCACCATACCAGGGCATGCATCATACCCAATATGGGTTGCCTGAAGATTTTTGTTTGCCCGAAAGCCACTGCCATCATAACGACAAAACGTTTTCTCCAGTTTTTAACCGGGAATGGCTTTGTAAGTCTGAAGAACCGGAATATACGATAAGCAGTGAATGAAAATATTCCGAGTGTGAGAAGGACGCATATTGCAAAAATTATAGCTTTACTCATAAGTGTCTGTTCTTTAGGTGAATATGCTTCACATGTTCGTTCAAACAATATTAACAATAATATCGTTTAGAATATGTTTAAATTAAAGGGTGTATAACCTCACAGGTCCCACGACCTGTAAGGTCATAAAAAAATTATATATTTGCTTACATTCCTAATTTGTGCAACCAAGATGAACGAAAAGCAGGATATTTATAAACCCAGGAATCACGTACGGATTGTCACTGCTACTTCTCTTTTCGACGGACATGATGCAGCGATCAATATTATGCGCAGGATTATTCAGGCAACCGGAGTTGAAGTAATACACCTGGGACATGACCGGTCGGTAAAAGAAATTGTTGATTGTGCCATCCAGGAAGATGCTCAGTCGATAGCGATTACTTCTTACCAGGGAGGCCATATGGAGTATTTCAAATATATGCTTGACCTCCTGAAAGAAGATGGATGTGAGCATATAAAGATCTTTGGCGGCGGTGGAGGTGTGATACTGCCTGAGGAGATAGATGAATTACATGCTTATGGGATTGCCAGGATCTATTCCCCTGATGACGGACGGCAAATGGGGTTACAGGGAATGATCAATGATGTGGTTAAGAACTCCGACTTTGCGACAGGAAAAGATGTAAAGGTTTCTGTAAAGGATATTGAAAACAAGGTTCCTCATTCCCTGGCGAAGCTTATATCTGCAGCTGAGAACAATCCGGATGAAGTCCGGGTGTTTATTGATAAACTGGCTGAAAAATCAAAAGGATCACCCGTGCTTGGGATCACAGGTACCGGTGGTTCGGGAAAATCTTCGCTTGTAGATGAGATCGTTCGCAGGTATCTCGACGACTATCCGGACAAAACCATTGGTATCATCTCTGTTGATCCGTCAAAGAGAAAAACCGGTGGCGCACTTCTGGGCGATCGCATCAGGATGAATTCCATCAACGACTCCAGGGTATATATGCGCTCACTGGCTACCCGGCAGTCGAATCTTGCTATGTCAAAATATGTGAAGGATGCTGAAACAATTCTGCAGGCAGCAGGTTTTGACCTGATAATACTCGAAACTTCCGGCATCGGACAATCAGATACTGAGATCATTGACCATTGCAATCTTTCTATGTATGTGATGACGCCTGATTACGGGGCTGCCACACAGCTTGAAAAGATCGACATGCTCGATTTTGCAGATATCATTGCGCTTAATAAATTTGATAAGCAGGGGGCTCTCGATGCCTTGCGCGATGTGAAGAAGCAATACATGCGGAATCATCAGCTTTTTAATACCGATCCGGACGACATGCCTGCCTTTGGAACTATCGCTTCTCAGTTCAATGACCCCGGAGTGAACCAACTCTACCGGGCCATAATGGAGCGTATTGATGAGATTTCAAGAGGTAAGTTCAAGACAAGTATAGAAGCCAGTGATGAAATGTCGGAGAAGATTCATATCATTCCACCGAAAAGGATACGATATCTTTCTGAAATAGCTGAGACGATCCGCAGTTATAATGAGTGGACTGAGAACCAGGCAGTGGTGGCACAGCGTATGTATGCACTCGATAAATCCATTGCCCTTTTAAAGACGAAGGGGGCGGCATCAGAAGCCCTTGATGCAGCGTTTAAAGATGAAGAGCTGGATCTCGATCCCCATAATATGGAAATCATCCGGGCCTGGGAGGATAAAACAAAATCGTATAAAGACAAAGAGTTTGTGTTTAAGGTAAGAGACAAGGAATTCAGGATGCAAACCCATACTGAGTCCCTTTCTCATTTAAGCATTCCTAAGATTACCTTACCTAAATATAAGGGCTGGGGAGATATTTTGAAATGGATTCTTAGGGAGAATGTTCCCGGTGACTTTCCGTTTGCTGCCGGGGTATTCCCTTTTAAACGTGAAGGAGAGGATCCCACCAGGCAATTTGCAGGGGAGGGAGGGCCGGAGCGTACCAATAAACGATTCCATTATTTATCATTTGGTATGTCTGCCGTAAGATTATCAACAGCTTTTGATTCTGTTACCCTTTATGGCCGGGATCCGGACCTGAGACCCGATATTTATGGAAAGATCGGGAATGCTGGTGTATCTGTCTCCTGTCTGGATGATGCCAAGCGGCTTTATTCGGGTTTCGATCTGGTCGATCCTAAGACATCGGTATCCATGACCATCAACGGGCCGGCTCCAACTATGGTTGGATATTTCATGAATGCAGCCATCGACCAGCAATGTGAGATCTATATCCGTGAGAACGGCCTTGAAAATGAAGTGAACAAGAAGATTGATGCCATTTATAAGGAAAAGGGATGCAAACGCCCTAGCTATAACGGCTCTATACCTGAGGGACATAATGGTTTAGGACTTATGCTGCTTGGGGTAACCGGCGACATGGTTCTCCCGGAGAAGGTGTATGGTAAGATCAAAGCAGATACCATCTGCAGGGTGCGTGGAACGGTACAGGCTGATATCTTAAAAGAAGACCAGGCTCAGAACACCTGTATTTTTTCCACTGATTTTGCACTGAAAATGATGGGGGATGTTCAGGAATATTTTAACCATAACTATGTCAGGAACTTCTACTCTGTTTCCATCTCGGGTTATCATATTGCTGAAGCAGGAGCCAATCCGGTAACGCAATTGGCACTGACCCTGGCAAATGGCTTTACTTATGTTGAGTATTATGTTTCGAGGGGAATGGATATCAATGATTTTGCACCCAATCTTTCATTCTTTTTCTCCAATGGAATTGATCCGGAGTATTCTGTGCTGGGAAGGGTGGCCAGGCTTATCTGGTCAAAGGCCATGAAACTGAAATACGGTGCCAATGAGCGTGCTCAGAAACTCAAGTACCATATCCAGACTTCAGGGCGGTCGCTTCATGCACAGGAAATTGATTTTAACGATATACGGACAACCCTTCAAGCGCTTTATGCCATCTATGATAATTGTAATTCCCTGCACACAAATGCATATGATGAAGCCATTACTACACCTACAGAAGAGTCGGTAAGGAGGGCAATGGCCATTCAATTGATCATTAACCATGAACTGGGACTGGCAAAAAATCAAAACCCGCTTCAGGGATCTTTTATCATTGAAGAATTAACCGACCTGGTTGAAGAAGCCGTACTTATTGAATTCGACAGGCTAACGGAAAGGGGAGGCGTGCTGGGTGCCATGGAAACCATGTACCAAAGAAGCAAGATCCAGGAGGAATCCCTGTATTATGAAACACTCAAGCATACAGGTGAACTGCCGATTATGGGAGTGAATACATTTCTTTCGGCAAAAGGCAGCCCTACTGTGATCCCGGGTGAGGTGATCAGGGCAACAAGCACAGAAAAGGAACAGCAAATAAGCACAATAAAAGACTTGCACAAAACCTGGGAGGCTGAAGCTGCAACCCAGCTTGAGGACTTGAAAAAACGTGCATCACAAAATGAGAATATTTTTGCCGGGATCATAGAGGCTGCAAAATATTGTTCGATCGGACAGATTTCGCATGCCTTATTTGAAGTTGGCGGACAATACAGAAGGAATATGTAATATTATTTCTTCAAGCTGATTCCTCCCAAAAAATTCAGGAGTTATCCTCATGATCTTCCGGAATCTCGAATAAAAAGCTGTTATAGGGATAGCGCTTGATATGGATCTTTTTTACTTCTTCATACAACACTTGCCGTAAGGCATCGATGTTGGTTCTTTCCTTTGCAGAGATGAAAACACTTCTGTATTCTGTGCCTGCCATCCATGTTCTTTTCAACTCATCCAGGGAGTGGTTTTCCATTTCTACAGGACTTAGATCATCATCATCTTTTTCAATGAAACTATAGGCATCTATCTTATTGAAAACCATGATAGAGGGCTTGTCGTAGGCATTGATCTCGGCAAGAGTCAGATTTACTGCACTGATCTGATCCTCAAAACCAGGATGGGAAATGTCAACAATATGAACGAGGATATCAGCTTCCCTGACTTCATCGAGGGTTGACTTGAAGGATTCTATAAGGCTGTGAGGCAGCTTTCTGATAAATCCAACCGTATCGGTTATTAGAAATGGAAGATTTTGTAATACGAGCTTTCTGACTGTTGTATCCAGGGTTGCAAATAATTTATTTTCTGCAAAAATATCAGACTTGCTCAGGAGGTTCATCAATGTGGATTTCCCGACATTTGTATAGCCGACAAGGGCCACTCTGACAAGTTTACCCCGGTTTTTGCGTTGTGTTGCTTTCTGCTTATCGATCTGGATAAGTTTTTTCTTAAGCAAAGATATCCGGTCACGGATAATACGCCTGTCAGTTTCAATTTCAGTTTCTCCCGGACCTTTTAAACCAATCCCCCCCTTTTGTTTGGAGAGGTGGGTCCACATGTGTGTTAGCCTGGGAAGCAGATATTCATATTGTGCCAGCTCCACCTGTGTCTTGGCATGGGCTGTGCGTGCCCTGCCGGCGAAGATGTCCAGGATCAGATTGTTTCTGTCGAGGATCTTGCATTCCAGTACTTTTTCAATGTTTCTGAGTTGTGAAGGACTTAGTTCATCATCAAAAATAGCGATATCTACCTCGTTTTCTTTAATGTACTGCCTGATTTCTTCCAGCTTGCCAGATCCAACAAAGGTTTTGGGGTCGGGATAATCAAGCGACTGTGAATAGGTCTTTACAGTGATACCTCCGGCTGTATCAACCAGGAAAGCAAGTTCATGAATGTGTTCAGCAATGCTTCGGCGATCATGCTGTTTGCTGATAACGCCTATAAGAACAACGGTTTCTTTTCCCCGTTTTATTTCAATGGACTCAGGCATTAAAACTTTTTAAATCCTATGATTTCCCTTACCTCACGAATGGTCTTGGCTGCACTTTCACGGGCTGCTTCGGCACCCTGACTAGTTACTTTTCGAAGGTATGCTGTATCCTCTGATAAGCTGAGGATCTTTTCCCTGAAGGGAGTTGTGAATGTATTGACATCCTCAGCAAGTTGCTTTTTGAGGTCGCCATAGCGAATCGTGCAATTATTATAGGCCTCATTGAAAAAAGATACTGTTTCAGGTGTTGAAACCACTTCCATCAGGGTAAAAAGGTTCTGTATGGGTTCGGGCTTTTTCTGGTTCATTTCAGTAGGGCCGTTATCGGTTACAGCACGCATCACTTTTTTACGGATCACTTCGGCTGAGTCGGCCATGAAAATGGCATTGCCTTCTCCTTCAGACTTGCCCATTTTGCCTGCCCCGTCAAGTCCGGGGATCTTTACCAGTGCTTCGCCGAAATTGTATGCCTGTGGTATGGGGAAGTAGTCAACTTTATACATACGGTTAAAACGGCGGGCAAAAGTGCGCATCATTTCCAGGTTCTGCTCCTGATCTTTCCCTACAGGTACTTTTGCTGCCCTGTGAATGATCACATCAGCAGCCATCAGGCTTGGGTATGTCAGCAGACCGGCATTTACATTATCGGGTTGCTTTCTCACCTTCTCCTTAAAAGAAGTACAACGCTCCAGTTCACCCAGATATGCATTCATGTTAAGCAAAAGATAGAGTTCCGGTATTTCAGGCACATCACTTTGTATATAAATCGTGGCTTTTTCAGGATCAATGCCTGCAGCAAGGTATTCTACCAATACATTCTTCACGTTCCCGTGTAAATCTTCCGGTGTGGGGTGGGTGGTGAGGGAATGATAGTCAGCGATGAAGAAAAAACAATGGTTGTTTTCCTGCATTTTAACAAAGTTCTTCATCGCACCAAAATAATTTCCAAGGTGCAGATTCCCTGTTGGCCTGATACCGCTGACAACTGTTTCCATAATAAAAACTAAATCTTTAGTTCTTCTCCATTCCGGTCGTAGAAATGATATTCCAGAAAATGGAAATTACTGTTTTTTTGTAAGATGATCTTTCTGCCAAACTTGCGTTGCCATTTTGAACGCAGGGAAGATAAAAACCCTTTTGTCAGGTATGCATGCAGGAATGGATGGACTTCCAGTGTGATTTGCTTTTCGTTTTGTTCCTGTAACAGGTACCTGATGTTATTTTCGATCTCGTCGGTAATAATAATGCTGGGGCCAACTTTACCTGTGCCATTGCAGGAAGGGCATTTTTCGAGGGTTTCAATGGTCATCTCCGGGCGTACCCGCTGCCGTGTGATCTGAACCAGTCCGAATTTACTGGGCGGAAGGATGGTGTGCTTTGCCCGGTCTTTCGCCATTTCTTCTTTCAATCGCTGAACAAGTGCACGCCGATGTTTGGCCTCAATCATATCAATAAAGTCAACCACGATAATACCCCCCATATCGCGAAGCCTGAGCTGTCGTGCAATTTCGGAAGCAGCTTCCAGGTTCACTTCAAGGGCATTGATTTCCTGGGAGTTTTCTTTATTCACCCGGTGACCGGAGTTCACATCGATCACATGTAAGGCTTCGGTATGCTCAATAATGAGATAAATCCCGCTTTTAATGGTAACGGTCTTGCCAAACGAACTCTTGATTTGCTTATCGATACCAAAGTGTTCAAAAACATGATCTCTTCCCTTATATAGTTTTACAATGTCAATTTTTTGCGGAGCGATTCTCTTAATAAAGTTCCGGATCTCTTCGTACAATTCCTGATCGTTGACATGAATGTTATTGAAAGATTCATTCAGCACATCACGCAACAGGGCAGATGTCCTGTCGAGTTCACTGACTATCTTATTAGGCGGTTTCAGTGCCCGGAGCTTGTGGGTAAGTACTTTCCATTTATTGATAAGGCTTTTCAGGTCAGTATCAAGATCTGCAACCAGTTTGCCCTCAGCAACCGTTCGGATTATCACACCCATATTATTCGGTTTGATACTCTGGATAAGTCGTTTAAGCCTGTTCCGCTCATCAAGGCTTTTGATTTTTTGTGAAATGGATATACGGTTGGAAAATGGTACCAGTACCAGATATCTTCCGGCAAACGAAATCTCTGATGAGATTCTGGGCCCTTTGGTGGAGATGGGCTCCTTGGCAATCTGTACGGCGATCTGCTGATTTGTCTTCAGGACACTGGATATTTTCCCGGTTTTTTCTATGTCCTGCTCAAGCTTAAAATTGGTGATGTCCGGTTGTGGTCCTTTTTGGGAAATGGCGTAGCGGACAAATTTATTGAGGGATCTTACCTGAGGGCCCAGGTCAAGATAATGCAGGAAACCGTCTTTTTCGTATCCAACATCAATGAATGCTGCATTCAACCCGGGCATGATCTTTCTTACCCTGCCCAGGTAAACATCACCTACTGCAAAATTATTGTCAACTTTCTCTTTGTGTAGTTCAACAAGGAATTTATCCTCCAGTAAAGCAATATCCACCTCATTCTTAAACGAATTTATGATCAATTCCTTTTCCACGGTAGTATGGTTTAAATTATAAAACCACTGATAAAAAACATATCAATGATCAATGAAACAAGAAAGGCGGCATGGAAAAGCGGTAGGGTCGGAAAAATAAAACAATTGCATAACGTTTCAGAAATCACATTATGCAATTGCTACACTATTTCTTCTTGTGTCTATTCTTCCGCAAGCGTTTTTTACGCTTGTGGGTTGACATCTTATGTCTCTTCTTCTTTTTCCCGCTTGGCATAATAATTTCTTTTAGACGATTATTTCACATTCTTTTTCACGTCATTGACAAAGGTCTTAGCAGGCTTGAAAGAAGGAATGAAATGCTCCGGAATAATGATAGTTGTATTTTTTGAGATGTTCCTTCCGGTTTTCTGAGCTCTTTTCTTTACTGTAAAGCTGCCGAATCCCCTAAGATAAACATTTTCACCATTATTGAGTGATCCTTTAACAGCTTCCATAAAAGCTTCAACGGTTGCCTGAACTGCAACTTTTTCAATTCCTGTTTTGTTCGCGATATCTGCTACGATTTCTGCTTTTGTCATGATATATTTTTTAAGTAGTTAGTTGTTTAGTTTCTTGATGTGGGCTGCAAATATATGATTTTTTTTAAATCAAACTGATTTCTGAAATTAATTTTTTTATTTCTAATGTACTCTAAATAAAATTGTTCCCTTAATAATATGGACTGTGCAAAGCAAAAATTGAAATGGTCTGAAACCTATGTCTGCGACCTGCCGTGGCGGCATCCCCACGACTTCTGAATTTACGAATAGTATAATGCTAGCAAATTATATTCTCAAAAAGTGTGACATTTTTCAAAAAAAGGTATTAATAGGTAAACCCACTGCAATATTGCTTGCCTTGTTAGGAGAGGCGTCACTAAATTCACTAAATTTGTAAACTAAATTAAAACTAAGAAAAATGGCTGGAATCAACAAAGTAATCCTGGTGGGGAACCTTGGCAGGGACCCGGAGGTAAGAACACTTGAAAATGGAGCAAAAGTTGCCAACTTTACCCTGGCAACATCCGAATCGTATAAGAATAAAGAAGGTCAACGGGTTACTCAAACCGAGTGGCATAATATCGTTTTATGGCGTGGCCTTGCTGAAATAGCCGAAAAATTCCTGCGGAAGGGTAATCAGGTTTATATCGAAGGAAAGATCAAGAGCAGATCCTGGGAAGATAAAGACGGAAATAAACGATATACTACGGAGATTCTTGGTGATAATCTCACCATGCTAGGTGGCAGAAGGGATTCTGACAACTCAAATTCAGATTCTACTCCGGTTGAAGATAAAGCCCCGGATGCAAAAGCGGGTGATGAGAAAGACGACCTGCCATTTTAATCTTTCCGGCTCGCACCGGGGCTTATTTATATCATTTGACCCGGATCAGAGATTTGCGCTTACTACCGGAAATTGTTTAATTTTGTGGTTGAAATTTATACCGCTGCCAAAATAGCAGCGGTATGGTTTTTTTACTAATTTTGTTGTAAACAGCAGTGAAACAATGATCATCACCCTGCTGGAAAAAATATAATCCTTGGAAGAACCAGATTCTGCTGATAGTTTATACAATGTATTAATCGTGATTCTTGATGCATTTATCCAGCCGTTTTCAATCACTATTCTAATCTCTTTATTGGTATTGCTGGTATTACTTTTCTTTTCAGCAATGATTTCAGGATCGGAAATAGGATTTTTTTCATTGGGTCCGCAGCATCTTGAAAAACTGAAAGAATCAGCTTCGGGCAGGGGTAAGTTGATATTGAGATTACTGGAAAGGCCAAAACGCCTGCTGGCCACCATCCTTATCGCAAACAATTTTGTGAATGTGTCCATCGTCATTCTCTCAACATTTATTGTTTCCTTGTGGTTCAACTTTACCAGTTTCCCCGTTCTTGCTTTTGTGATCCAGGTAATCGTGATCACAGCCCTGATCCTCCTGCTTGGTGAGATCTTACCAAAGATGTACGCAAGCGTTTACCCGGTCACGTTTTCAAAAAGTATGGCCGGCGTGCTGCATGTTCTGAATAAGGTGTTTTATCCTTTCAGTTCCATTCTGGTTAGATCAACATTCTTCCTCGACAACAAAATTGCCCGGAAAAGCCATGTTTTATCGAGAAGCGAACTTTCAGATGCTATAGAATTAACAGCCGGGGAATCTACTCCAGAAGAGGGTAAAAAAATACTGCAAGGCATCGTTAAGTTTGGTGATATTGAGGTAAAAGAGATTATGCACTCCAGGATGGATGTAGTTGCTCTTGATTTAAATGCTCTATTCACAGAGGTGATGGATGTAATAGTGGAATCGGGTTTTTCAAGGATACCCGTTTATAAAGAAAGTTTCGATAATATCCAGGGCATCTTATATGTGAAAGACCTCCTTCCCCATCTCGAAAAAAGTGAACAGTATAACTGGCAGCAACTTATCCGTGATGCTTTCTTTGTTCCGGAAAATAAAAAGATCAATGACCTTCTGCAGGAATTCCAGGAGAAAAAGATCCATCTTGCAATCGTAGTGGATGAATATGGTGGAACTTCCGGTATTATCACCCTTGAAGATGTTCTTGAGGAAATTGTTGGCGAGATCACCGATGAATCAGATACGGGTACCGAAGAGTTTATTTATGAGAAAATTGATGACAGAACCTATATCTTTGAAGGAAAAACTACGATTAATGATTTTTGTAAGATCATTGAAATAGATGATAATGTTTTTGATGAGGTAAAAGGAGATTCCGATTCCCTTGCGGGCCTCATCCTTGAACTTGAAGGGAAAATTCCGGAAAAAGATGACGAGACCTTCTTCAGGAACTTTATGTTTAAAACAGTGGAAGTTGACCCCAAACGGATTAAACGCATTATGGTCACAATAACCGAAGATCCCGATGAATAAATATGCTTTCATACCTGCATTGATACTGATGCTGTTCTTTTTTGTTTCGGCATGCAATGAGCATCATACTCCTAAACCCCGGGGGTATTTCAGGATTGACTTGCCTGAGCATGAATACAAAGATTTCGATTCCACTTTCCCATATTCTTTCGAATACCCTGTCTATGCCTATTTGAGCCCTGATCCTTTTGCTCCGGAAGAAGCTTACTGGATAAATATCGACTTTCCTGAATTTAATGGAAGAATTCATTTGAGTTATAAAAAGGTAGATGACAATCTTGCTGAATACCTTGAAGATTCGCGCCAGTTTGTAATGAAACACATTCCCAAGGCCAGTGCCATCAACGATTCTCTCATTCTCGACAGGGACAGGGATCTCTATGGCTTGATTTATCATATCGAAGGCATGGGAGCTGCCTCCCCGTACCAGTTTTTTATTACTGATAGTATAAATCATTTTGTCCGTGGTGCACTGTACTTCGATGTAATCCCTAATAATGATTCCCTGGCCCCTGTAATTGAATTTCTTAAAAAGGACATAGAGCACCTGTTAGGGACTTTTTCATGGGAAGATTAACAAGTGCCCAAAGTACTTGCCGTACTTGAAATACTTAAAGTACTTAAAATACTTTGGATTTGCATAAACCTTTTTCACTCGGCACTCAGCACCCGGCACTCTCCGGGGGTAACCCTAAAGCCTGTTTTGCGTTTAAAAACTATTGACAGGGGCTCTGTTATTCCTAAAAAGTCTTACTTTTGGAAACCTATATAAAAAATCACGGATAAAATTATTATTATTCCGGATAAAGAAATGATAGAAACCATCAAAATAGGAACCCTCAAATGGCATCACGTCCTTAACCCGGATGAGAATGACCTTCAGTTCTTTGCGGATAATTTCCACTTCCATCCGCTCGATATTGAAGATTGCCGTTCTAAGCTGAATCAGAGGCCGAAGGTGGATATCTATGATGACTATTATTTTATGATCCTGCATTTTCCGAATTTTGACAAGTCCGGGAAATTTCTTCAAACCAAGGAGGTCAAGGTTTTCTGGGGCGAGGATTATGTGATCACCATTGGCAGTTCATACTGGGTTGTTATGAATATGTTTAAGGAAGCCCAGGAACAGGAAGCCAGGAAAGAAGATTTTGAGATTGGTACCAGTGATGCCCTCCTCTACCATATCCTTGAACGACTGATGCGGGAAACCATGGTTTTGCTTCGTAAAATTGGAAATGATGTTGAGTTTTTAAACAGTGAACTGTTTAACATTAAATCCAGGGAACTTATTGAAAGGATCTCGGTAACCCGTAAGAATATTATTTTGCTTAACACCATCTTTAAACCTCAATTGCCACTTTTCCAGCGTTTTGAGATCGGTAAGATTGAGGGTTTTGCCGAAAACATGGAAGATTACTGGGGCAATATTCTCGATTATTACCAGAAGATGTGGGATATGACTGAGGATTACCAGGAACTGATCGAAGGCCTTTCCAAAACCTTTGACTCGTTGCAGGCCCATAAGATCAACGATATTATGAAGGTCCTTACCTTCTTCTCCACTATATTGCTTCCACTTACATTTATCACGGGCCTTTACGGAATGAATGTTGGCCTGCCGCTGCAAAACGATCCCAATTCATTCTTTATCGTTCTCCTTGCCATGGTGATAATCGTGGTGGTAATGCTCCTCTATTTCAAAAGAAAGCGCTGGATCTAGGCCACTCCTCCTAATCATTCATTATTTCATCTTGCCTTCCCAGAGATTCTTTGTGGATCACATTGAATATTTGATTGATGAAATCCCGGTCAAGTTTTAATGATACTCCCTTTTTCAGGCAGTTTTCCAGTACTGACGACCAGCGATCCGGTTGAAATGGTGCTAGGTTTTGCTCTTTCTTTAGCTTCCCGATCAATTCCGAAAGTTCCATCCTTTTTGAAAGGATCTCCAATAGTTGCTCATCCAGTTCATCAATAGATATGCGGTATTTTTCAATTGCAGCATCAACTTTTTTTTCTTGATGGTCTCTGATCTTTAAGCCTGCAATGATCTTTTTTAATTCCTTTGGAGAAAGCTGTTGGGCAACATCTGTTAAGGCTTTATCCGGGTCGAAATGTGACTCAATCATCAACCCGTCCATACCCAGGTCGAGGGCTTTCTGAGAAATGGACGATATCAATTTGCGATTACCCCCAATATGACTGGGATCACAGAGCACAGGCAGGTCCGGGAAATAATTTTTAAGCTCGAGGGGGATTTCCCATAGAGGAATATTCCTGTATGGTTTACTATGGTAGATATCAAAACCCCTGTGCACAGCAGCAAGGTTTGTAATACCTTGTTTTTTCAATCGCTCTATTCCTCCTGCCCATAAACTGAGGTCAGGGTTAACCGGATTTTTGACCATTACACAAATATCACTTCCGCTGAGTGCCCGGGCAATTTCATCAACAATGAAGGGGTTGACCACACTTCGGGCCCCTATCCAAACTATATCAACACCAGATTTTAAGCATGCTTCTACATGGGCAGGCATGGCAATCTCCACTGCCAGCTTGAATCCTGTTTTTTCCTTCACTTCCCTGAGCCAGGGGAGACCTTTTTCACCAACTCCCTCAAAATCAACCGGACGTGTTCGGGGTTTCCATAAGCCTGCACGGAAAGCGGTAAGCCAGGGTGTTCCCAGTAGGGCTTCAGCTGTACGAATAACTTGTTCACGTGATTCGGCAGCGCATGGCCCTGCTATCAGAGCGGGGTGGCCGGCTTTCTTTATTAAATTTAAATCCATATCCATGCTGGGTGGTGCTTTGCCTTTCAAAATTAACATTTTTGACCGCATCCGGCTAAAAATTCAAGTTTGCTGACAAATGGCTTCAAAAAGTGATTAATTTTGCATTCATAATAACATTAAAAATACTTAGAGTTGAAAAGAACTGATATTGTTGACCTGGTGGGTTCCGATAAGACAAATGTAAAGGTAAATGCCAAAGGTTGGGTGCGAACCAAAAGGCAAAGTAAGAATGTGGCTTTCATTGCCCTTAACGATGGCTCCACCATCCGCAATCTTCAGGTGGTTGCTGATGTGGCGGTGATTGGCGTAGATGTTCTTGCGAAAATCAATACCGGGGCATCTGTATCTGTCGATGGTATTCTTGTTGAATCTGCCGGAAGCGGACAGGCCAATGAGCTCCGGGCAGAAAATATTGAGGTTTTAGGTGTTGCCGACCCTGATACTTATCCTTTGCAGGCCAAACGGCACAGCCTTGAGTTCCTCCGGGAAAAGGCACACCTGCGGTTCCGAACTGCAACTTTCAGTGCTATAACCCGGATTCGGCATGCTATGATATTCGGGGTTCATAAGTTTTTTAACGACAGGGGATTTTATAATATTCATACTCCCATCATCACCGGCTCCGATGCAGAAGGTGCAGGAGAGATGTTCAGGGTGAGTGTGCTGGATCCGAAAACACCCCCCCTGGATGAACAGGGCAATGTGGATTATTCTTTTGATTTTTTTGGTAAAGAAACTAATCTTACGGTTTCCGGTCAGCTTGAAGCAGAACTGGCTGCCCTGGCCATGACAAAGGTTTATACTTTTGGGCCTACTTTTCGGGCAGAGAATTCTAATACTTCAAGACATCTTGCTGAGTTTTGGATGATTGAACCCGAAGTTGCCTTTGCCGATATCCATGACAATATGGACCTTGCGGAAAACATGCTGAAATTTCTTGTCAGGTATGTCCTTGATAACTGCCGGGAAGATATTGAATTCCTCGATAAGCGTCTGAAAGATGAGGAAATGCATAAAAAAGCCCAGGACCGGTCACCCATGAACCTGATCGAAAGGCTTGAATTTGTGCTTGCTGAGAAATTTGAGAGAATTACGTATACCGAGGCCATTGAAGTACTTAGAAACTCCAACTATAATAAAAAGAAAAAATTCATTTATCCTATTGAAGATTGGGGTGCAGACTTACAATCTGAGCATGAGCGCTACCTGGTTGAGAAGCACTACAATAAACCTGTGATCATTACTGATTATCCGAAGGATATCAAGGCTTTTTACATGAAGCAAAACGATGATGGGAAAACCGTGCGGGCCATGGATGTCCTGTTTCCTCAGATCGGTGAGATCATTGGGGGTTCACAGCGTGAAGAAGAGTATGATAAATTGCTCATGCGTATAGAGGAAATGAAAATCCCAATAGAAAGCATGTGGTGGTTCATCGAAACAAGGCAATTTGGTACCGTACCGCACAGTGGTTTTGGCCTTGGCTTTGAGCGTCTGATGCTCTTTGTTACAGGCATGGGAAACATTCGCGATGTGATCCCGTTCCCACGGACACCACAGAATGCTGAATTCTGATAAACCCGGCGTCTTCTGCATTTATTTATATTGGTTTTTTATTTTAATTTTATTATTTTAGGTGATGTAAATATTATTGCAGAACGGAACCTGAATTATGCTAAATCAACGTCTACAGCAAAAGCTTCTACAGAAGCTGTCACCGCAGCAAATCCTGCTGATGAAGTTGCTTCAGATTCCTTCTATAGCCCTCGAACAGAGAATTAAACAGGAAATTGAGGAGAACCCGGCACTGGAAGAGCCCGGAAACACAGATGAAGAAACGGGTGAGATCACCGATAGTAGTGATGAAGGACAGGATGAGGATTATGACAGCAAGGATGATGAGTTTGACTTGAATGATTACATCGACGACGACGAGATCCCATCCTATAAAACCAGCACCAATAACCAGGGGGTGGATGATGAGCGCAAAGATATTCCTTATGCTTCCGGTTTGAGCTCCCAAGAAATGCTCCTCTCTCAGCTGGGACTCAGAATCCTTTCCGAAAAACAAATAGCTATTGCTGAGACCATCATCGGTAACCTGGATGATTCAGGATACCTTCAGCGGGATATCAACGCCATGGTTGATGACCTGGCTTTTGCGCAAAACATCCAGGCAGCAGATGATGAGATCATAGAAGTATTGCGGATTGTACAGGAATTTGATCCGGCTGGCATTGGGGCTCGCAGCTTACAGGAATGCCTGATAATACAGTTGCGTCGTAAGCAAAATGAGGAAAACCCTGCAATCGGCCGGGCCATTTTTATCCTTGAAAACTATTTCAATGAATTTGTCAAAAAGCATTATGAGAAAATAATGAAAAAGGCAAGGCTTACAGAGGAGGAGTTGAAAGATGCTTTAAAAGAAGTGCTTAAGCTCAACCCAAAGCCTGGGAACTCCCTCAGTGAAACTACCAAGACCAACCAGTATGTAATCCCTGACTTCATTATTCATAATATCAATGGCGATCTGGAATTGTCATTGAGCTCACGAAACACTCCGGAACTCAGACTTAGCCGGGCCTATACAAATATGCTGGAAGCTTATGCCGAGAATAAAAAAGATAAGCAGAAAAAAGAAGCCTTCATGTTTGTGAAACAAAAAATTGACTCTGCAAAATGGTTTATTGATGCAATTAAACAACGACAAAATACAATGTTCGTTACCATGAATGCTATAATGAATTATCAGAAGGATTATTTTTCTACAGGTGATGAAAAAAACCTTCGTCCGATGATACTGAAAGATATAGCCGAAATAGTTAATCTTGATATTTCTACAATATCAAGGGTTGCCAACAGTAAATATGTTCAAACCCCTTTTGGTACATTTCTATTAAAATTTTTCTTTTCCGAATCAATGCAAACCAGCTCAGGCGAAGAAGTTTCGACCCGGGAAATCAAAAAAATACTATCTGAATGTATCGAATCCGAAAGCAAGAT
>JAGLYE010000070.1 GCA_023132505.1 Bacteroidales bacterium
TCCTTGCTTACCGGATTATACTGGAAAGGTGTTATTCCCAGCATTACTGCATCTACACCCCTGATGCTGGTTTGTTCTGAGAGGATAAAAGGATTTTCGGGATAGAATGCATCAACAGCATAAATGCTCTCATCTTTATTGTAAGCCAGTGGACTATTGTCGGTATCAAGCGGGATACGTGGTGCCGGGGCAACTTCTACGTTTTGATAGGTTTCCTTTCTGAAAGACACCACATTAAATATTGCTGTTGCACCCTGGGGCACTGCAATGTAATGACTGCTGCCCGAAAGGTCAGGCGCCCCCTCATTGTTTGGAATAAGGTTGCCAGGCAAATGGATCGCTTTCATGGCAGCGCCTTTAACAGAAACTTCATCCATATTGAATTCATGGACCGAATAGATAATTTCAATTCCTGTTCCGGATTCCATTGTGAGGTTAAATCCGGCCTGATTCCAGGGATCATCAAAAGTAAATGTTTGAGAAAGAAGAGACAGGGTAAAAATTGATAGAAGGATAGATAGTGTTGTTTTGCAGAAGTTTAACATTCTTAGGTGGTTTTAGTATGACATTTAATTAATTAGCTTTTCAGATTTGGTCTGCCAAGATACGAATTATTATAATTTCCAGGCTTCATATATACATATATCAATACAATTATTCTGTTTTCCGTGGTCATAAAGCATTTTTAATTTGATTGCTTAAGTGTTTGTCAGCGATTAAGAATGATTTTTCCCGCAAGTTGCCTGTCATGAGTCCGTACTTTGTAAATATACATTCCGTCGGGCATTGCATTTCCGTTTTCAGCTGTCCCGTCCCAGTAAAATTGATGAATTCCCGCTGACAGATATTTATCGTTAATACATTTGATCTTTTGCCCGTTCAAATTGTAGATCTCCACGGATACAGAAGCAGAATTTTGCAGGTTCAGCTTGAAATAGATTTCATTACTAAATGGATTTGGCCATGAAGAAAGCTGAATACTGTTTTTATGCGGCTCGGGTTCTTCCACGTCAGTAAGCACACCGCCAAAAAATTCAAGGATCAGGATCATCAATTCTTCTTTTGTGTTTTGATTGTCTTCCAGTCCGCCAAACTCGAAGGAAACTCCAACAGTTTTATAGCTTCCTTCATCCAGTGCAACAGCATTGCAATAGGATGGAACCTGGTTGCGAAACAATTCAAATGCATTGCCGACTGCTTCAATCCTGTCGATATAGGAATTGTCGCCTTCGTATGGATATACCATCCCTTCAGCAAAAGAGCCATCCTGTCCGAATAGTATTCCCAGATCATCATGTCCGTCATCCAATCCTTGTATTTTAAACATACTATGAACCGGAGTTGACGGATCATAAACCCAGGTGTCGCCACCTTCCATATAAAGCCGTCCTCCATTATTCAGGAAGTCGGCCAGATGCTGGCCTTCCATGGATGTCAGTACATGGTTGTTGCTATAAATCCCAAGGCACACAAAAACACAATGATACATTTCAAGGTTGTCAGGGAAAGAGGTTTCATAGGTGGCGGTGAGGTCAATGTTGGAAATAATATCCTGCATGACAGTACCTGAATTATGATTGCCATCCAGGTCAATGATCAATACAGGGAATTTTCCTACCACGAACTGAAGGTTAATGGATGTGCTATAAATGCCACTGTTGGCAACCACATCAAGTGTGAATACAATGGTATCACCGGTAGGTGTAAATTCATCCACATCGAAGGAAAAAGTGCCGCTGCCTGACTGGGTTGGTTCAAGTGTTCCGTAACTTGCTGTTGCCTGGGTGATGTTTACATAGGGTGATGCTGATGACAGGGTGGCTTCAACATTATTTGCGATTACATTACCGTTATTGATCAGGTCTATAATCAGATCGGCTGATTCACCCTGGTCGAGGTGGCCGTTGCCGTTCTCGTCATCAAGGGTATATTCTGACATGACAATAAATACACCTATAATATGTTCCAGGTCACTCACTGCATCAAGGTCAAACCCGGCATCTGCTTCATTTTGCATGCCTGTGCCATCATCCACGATCTTGAAATAGCGTGCTTGTGAGAGTCCTGTACCGGCCAATTCAAATTCGCTTGTCCCAGTACCTTCACCCAAAAATAACCACGGGCCATCCATGGTTTCGCTTGCATAGCATGAAAATCCTTCAGGTGATAAACCCCCCTCATAAACCTTGATCTCATTGCCGGGCAGGTCAACAATATCTTTTTGCATATCCACTACGATCCAGCCGTCTTTGCCAATAGAATAGCTTATTCCATCGGGAGGACCGATCATGGCCAATGTATTTCCTTCATCTTCTGTGTTGTTATCCGGGATCTGGCTGCTGATCATACGCCATGCATACCAGCGTGCTGAATCATTGGGTGTCAGCTGGAAATCAGTAATGGCACTGCTTAATTCGGTCACCTCCACGCTGTCGGCTGACACCTGTGTTTCATAACCATTTGCTATCACCTTAATAGAGTATTTTCCCGGCAGAACATATTTATGATAATCCCCTGCAGTAGAGTCCGAATACGTTTGCATATAATCATTGATGAAGATCGTTGCCCGGACCGGATCATCTGTATTAACATCAGTGACTGTGCCTTCCAGGCCATAGCCTGCATATTCGATCATAGCCAGCATAGAAGGATAATTCCAGTTATAGTATTGCATGATCTGTGATGCAGGGGGTTGCTTATTGTAGGAGATCTCCATCGACCAGCTGATAGAGCCGGCTATGCCATAATTGCCGTCTTTGGTGCTGCCATTGATGGCATACATGCCTGAGTTTCCCTGCCCGAATTCAAGGTTGGCATATCCCGAAACATCACTATACAATTCCGCGAGTTGAAGAATATGCTGGGCATCGGCAGGTGCTTCCGGACGGTAGCTCCAGGGACAGGAGATATACTCTGTTCCACTATGGAAAGTGGTATGTACTACAAACTGGTGTTCATAGCTGCAGTTTCTGAGGTTTTTGATCTCTATCTGGGAAAATGCACCGGTACTCCCGCCCCAGCCATCCCACATATAACCATAATCGCGGTTGAGGTCGACACCGGCAGCATTATACCTGCTCATATTTACCCGGCCGTCAGGATTTACCATGTAATAGATCCAGATCTCCCGATTATCGACAAGAAAAGTAACATCAGGATCATTGTCATATTTACGGCAGAGATCACGTGCGAAGCGGATGCAGTTTTCCGATGCGCCGATCTCATCACCATGGATGCCCCCATCAAAAAAAACCTCGGCTTCATTTTCGTTATCACCCACGTTATCGCTGATCTTCAGTGCTGCCAGTTCACGGCCCTGAATGGAGGTGCCGTACATCTTTTTCATACAAATATCCGGGAATGCATCAACAAGACTATCGGCAAGGTCAACGATCTCCTGGTATGAGTGATAGGCAACCTTTGTATCCCAGAAATCCATGTAATGGGCATTCAGGTCAGGGATTCGGATGGTATATTCCAGGCCTGCATCTTCAAGCAGGAGAGTCTCACGTGGTGTTACATACAGGATTGCATGATCAGTCCAATAATCACCATTCAGGTTTAAAGTTGTTAGTATCTGAGCGGTGGCCGGTTTGTTAATTTCCACCCTGACCTCCATCTCTTTATCTCTCCACCCCTGGGCCCGGCTGGTAATTGTGAAGGTTAAAATGATAAGAACGAAAGCGACAATAGATCTTTTCATGATGTGTGTATAAGTGTTTTATAGCTGTATAACAATACGTTGGCGTAATTAAAATCTTGCTTGAAATTTGGGCATTGCAAAACTAATAATATATATCATAACAGATATTACATTGATTCTAATATTATAGACAGAACAAGCATACAAAAAGTTGTATACATGTACAATTTGTAATTTACAATTCTGTATTTATAAGGAGATTTTGGAAGAATCATTGATTAGGATATCCTGACACCCGTCACCTTTAACCACCCAACACTCAACACCCAACACTCAACACCCAACACTTAATTTAGTATTCTTTCACTTCAGTTTCCCCACGGATCACCCTATACCCATTCATGGCCAGGGCTTCCATTTCATTTTCACCGGGATAGATGAAAACAGGGGCAAAGCGGTGAACACGCATACGAATGCGTTCGCAAAACCATTTGTCGTATGCAACACCGCCGGTGATGAGGATGCCGTCCACCTTGCCTTCGAGTACTGCAGTCATCTCTCCTATCATCTTCGAAACCTGGTAGGCCATGGCATCATAGATCAGGGTGGCTTTTTCATCGCCATTCTTAACCATCCGCTCTACTTCGTAAGCGCTGTTGGTACCCAGATATGCTGTGAGTCCGCCCTGTCCGATGAGCATCTTCTTTAATTCTTTGAAAGTGTATTTGCCACTGTAACAGAATTCTACCAGGTCGATGGTTGGCAGGGTGCCGGCACGTTCGGGGGAGAAGGCACCTTCACCACCAATGGCGTGGTTCACATCTATAACCCGCCCTTTTTTGTGGGCGCCCACAGAAATACCGCCTCCAAGATGAGCAATGATGAGGTTTAATTCCTCATATTCTTTTTCCTGTATCTCAGCATGCCGGCGGGCAGTTGCCTTCTGGTTCAGGGCATGGAAAACCGAACGGCGCTCAAAAAGCGGGGAACCGGAAATACGAGCTATTTCTTCCAGTTCATCAACCACAACGGGGTTGGCAATATATGCTTTAGCATTTGGAAGCTCGTGAGCAATATAATCGGCGATAAGCCCGCCAAGATTGCTGGCATGTTCGCCGATCGGGCTGTTACGGAGATCTTCCTTCATCTTTTCATTCACCGCATATACTCCAGACGGGATTGGCCTGACCATGCCCCCACGTCCCATCACGATTTGAATATCCTCCATCTTAATCCCTTCATCCTTCAGTACCTGGTGGATCACATCCTTGCGGAATTTAAACTGATCGGTGATCTTTTCAAAAGGGGCCAAATCTTCATTGCTGTGCTTGATGTTTTTGGTAAAGATCTGTTCCTTGTTCTTAAAGACCGCAATCTTTGTGGAGGTGGAGCCCGGGTTAATAGCAAGAATGAGGATATTTTCCATATCTCAGGTGATTTTGATCAAGTTTTTATTGCTTAGTGGACGGCAGCTGCCAGGCAAATACTATCAAGCTTTGAATCTTCCGAGTCGGACCTTGACGTGAGAACAATAGGGGCAGAAGCACCCAGGACGTTTGCTGCAACTTTGGCATTTGCGAAGAAAATAAAAGACTTATAAAGCACATTGCCGGCTTCAATATCAGGAAGAAGGAGCAGGTCGGCCATCCCGGCCACGTTGCTCTTGATCCCTTTATGCTCAGCCGCTTCAGCAGAGATGGCATTGTCGAAAGCCAGGGGGCCATCGATAAGGCAATTGGGGATCTGGCCACGGTCTGCCATCTTCGATAGCAAGGCTGCATCGAGGGTGGCGGGCATCATTTCGTTAACAAGCTCAACAGCACCTATCACGGCGATTTTAGGCTCTTCAATGCCCAGTTTATGAAGGAAATCGATGGAATTCCTCAGAATATTGACCTTCGCATTAAGTTGGGGGGCAATGTTCATGGCTACATCGGTGAGGGCGATAAGCTTATGGTGATATGCCGGAACCTCGAACAGTGCGATGTGGGAGAGGATATCATTTTTCCTCAAACCCCATTCCTTGTTCAGTATACCTCTTAGCAGGATGGCTGTCCCAACATTCCCCTTCATCAGGATGTCGGCATCGCCAAAATGTACAAGTTTTACAGCCTTGGCAACAGATTCGCCGAGGTTGGTCTCATCAATGATCTCCATTTTGGAGAGGTCGATTTCAAGCTTATCACTAATGCGATACATTTTTTCTTTATCTCCAACAAGAATGGGATCCACGATCTTCATTTTCGCAGCATTCACAACTGCCTCCAGTGAGTGTTCATCATGGGCAGCTGCAACAACCAGCTTTTTCTTGGGTGATTTTTTTACGATCTCGCGTAATTCGGAGAGGTTCTTCAACATATCAATAATGGTTTATTTGTCAGTGTTAAGTGATTGATTTATAGTGAAAAGCTTATTGTTAATTTTTTCACGCTACAAAAGTAGGAAAGTTAGTATTAAGTACAAAGAAATTGTTATGAATAAATCGAAGGTAGATTCGCGGCCTGCCCCGCACCCCGTCCCCCGTCCCTCGTCCCTCATCCCTCGCACCTTTTCCTCCTCATTCGGAATAAAAATCAATCATCTTCTGTATCGCTCTTTTGCAAACCGGGCAGAAGGCATCGTACTTCACAGATTTCATGGTGCAGTCGATATAAGGCCGGAAGACACCTTTGGCTGCATAGCCTCCACCTTCATATAAGCCAATGGTATTTTCATACTCTTCAGTTGCCGGAGTGGGTACCGGGGTTGAATGGCTTATCATGTTCTGCCATTTTGAATTGAAATCGATCAGGGTAGTTATGTTGGGTTCCCAGGGTTCTACATCCAGGGGATAGAAATCCTCAACGGCAACATCGGAAGTATAATACTCATCCGCCAGCCCGGCAAAAGCATGTCCGAATTCATGCTGAAAAAGGAAGTCGCCTGCGGGATTGTCGCTGGTTCCCAGACTGTAATAATTATAGATGCCGCCGCCACCGTATTTTTCATGGTTTACAAGGATAAATATCTGGTCGTATGGCGCATTGGCTGCCACATCACGAACACTCTTCATGTCTTCGGTAGTCAGATAACGCTCCGACCCGAAGGTATAGAAGTTTGTCCCGACAACAGTATTTTTCCAGATCTCATCGCCAGGTAAATCTGTACCACTTTCCTCAGATATGGCCTTAACAGCCCATATATTGATCTTATCCTTATTCTGTTTGTAGGGTTCCGACTCGAGGATATATCCCTTAAAACGTTCACAATCCAGCATAAACTTATCCATTTCTTCGGCTGTATATCCTTCTGCTATGATAACAATATCAAGTTTTTCGCTGTGATTGCCGGAATAATGGATCTTCGCTTTTTTGAATTTTTTCTGATTGTTTTTTTTGATGTCCCTTGTTCCCGGGTTGACGTGCAGGATGAATTCCTTCTCCCAGCTCATGTTTTTGTTGCGGCTGTGAAAAACAACATTTACCGGATATTTCGGGTAGGGGAAAACGACAGTTTCGTTAAAGGCCTTTTTGCTGATTTTCCCTTCCGGCGTAGATTGGTATTCCCTGAACAGGGATGAATATCCCCTGGAATACAACAACTCATTGGTTTCAGCGTCATAAACTTCAAATTTATGGTTGCCGTAATCAAATTTATCGATAAGGTTGATCTTTGAGCCACCCCAATATTTTTCAGTATAGAGAGTGTCGAACTGGAAATCCTCCTCTCCGGCACTTCCCGAGTGAATGTAATCAATTCGCAGGGTTTTATTCTTGAAGTTGTCATTAAATTGTGCCTGTGCTGTAACAGTAACGGCAAACAGGATGAGAAGGACAATGTTTTTCATGGCAAGGAATTATGCTGTGAAATTACGAAATTTTAGTATTAAGCAATTACGAGGGTGTGAAGAATGGGTT
>JAGLYE010000071.1 GCA_023132505.1 Bacteroidales bacterium
CCTTTTCAGCAGGTGCTTCGGCTTTTACTTCTTCTTCAGGAGCTGCTTCGGCTTTCACGTCTTCGCCGGCTTCAGCTGCAATCTCTTCCTTGGCAGCTTCTACCTGTTTTTCAACAGCGGCTGCACGCTTGGCTGTAATTTCTTTTGCGCGATTTTCTTTTACAAGTTTTTCAATTTCAAAAGCTTTTTTATCGGCGTCTTTTTTGGCAAGTTCGCTTTCTTTGACCTTGCTTTCGATCTTTGCTTCTTTATCGCTCAGCCATGCCTGGAATTTGGCTTCGGCCTGTTCTTCGGTGAGCGCACCCTTTGTTACACCTTTCAGGAGGTGGTTTTTGTACATAACACCTTTATAGGATAAAATGGTCCTTACAGTGTCGGTAGGCTGTGCGCCTGTTTGGAGCCAGTACAGGGCTCTGTCGAAATTAAGCTGGATGTCGGCCGGTTGGGTGATAGGATTGTAAGTGCCAATCTTTTCAATGAATTTTCCATCTCGTGGTGCACGACCATCCGCTATGACGATATGGTAAAAAGGCTTTGCCTTCCTGCCTCGTCTCTGCAATCTGATTTTTGTTGGCATAATAAATTGATTATGATTTTTTAATGAATAAATCCCAATTTTGGGGGTGCAAATATCCGGATATATTTTGGAATAAAAAAGAAATGGATGGATTATTTTACAGCCAGTTAATCCTTAGCATCAACGGCTCAAGGTCAATGCTTTTTTCGGTGGCCAGCCTGATCACTTCAGTTTTAGCTTCTTCAAAAATCACTTTGTGCCTCTCCATTTCCATTTTCCAGACATCCTCCACTTTCATTTTTAACTCCTTATCGCCTCTGATGTAATCCCATGCTAACCATGCATTATTGAAAGAGGCCAGGATGCTGAAACATTCATCATCAGCTCGCTGCACCCTCTTGAGGATCTCTTCCCGGCTTTCCTGGAGTGGAATGTCTGCTGTAGTCAGGTACTCCGCAAAAACCCGGTTGAGGTCTGCAATGGTTTCCAGTTTGTTGTCTCTTGAAAATTCCATGAATGATTTTTTACAAAGATATTGATCTTTATGAAACACCCTTCTGCACGATAAATGCTCTTTTATTAAGCTACCTGGCTATATATCAAAACATCAATTACTTATGTTTCGGTTGTATTTGTAAAAAACAGAAAATCAGTGTTATACGCCTTGCTCAGGCTGAGTGAAACTTTAATTATTTTTTATTAACAATCAACAGTAGCACTTGCTTTTTAGCTAATTTTGCTGAACAGTTTTTGAGATATTTTGATCCACTCCCGGATATGCCTGAATTTACGCATCTTCATGTTCATACCCAGTTCTCCATCCTTGATGGGGCAAGCAAGATAAATGCGCTTTTTGAAAAAGCTGAATCCAATGGGATGAAGGCCCTGGCCATCACCGATCATGGCAATATGTTCGGGGTTCTACTGTTCATGCAGGCTGCGAAAAAAAAGGGGATCAAACCAATTATAGGCTGTGAGGTTTATGTAGCGGCTGAAGGCAGGAAAAAAAAGATTGAGAAAGTTGACCGGAGCGGACATCATCTGATCCTTCTTGCTAAGAACAAACAGGGATACCTGAACCTTTCGAAACTTAGCTCAAAGGGATATCTGGAAGGTTTTTACTACACACCGCGTATTGATAAGGAACTGTTACGTGAATATCACGAAGGACTGATTGCTTCTTCTGCATGCCTTGGAGGGGAGATTCCCACTGCTATCAGGAAGTATGGACCTGAAAAAGCAGAAGCTGTGCTGCTTGAATATCTTGAGATCTTTGGGGATGATTTTTACCTTGAATTACAAGACCATGGACATCCGGAGCAAAAAATGGTCAATAAGGTGCTCGTAAAACTGGCCGAAAAACACAATGTCAAAGTGATCGCTACCAATGACGTGCATTTCATCAATGCAGCTGATTATGATGCTCACAAAATACTTATTTGCCTGAATACCGGCAAAGATCTTGATGATGCATCTTCTATGTATTATACCGGGCAGGAATTCTTCAAAACGTCACAGGAAATGGCGAATCTTTTTGCAGAATACCCTATGTCTATTGCCAACACCCAGGATGTTGTAAACAAGGTGGAGGATTATGAGATCACTACCAGGGAGATTGTCCTGCCGCATTTTCCACTGCCCGAAGGTTTTGATACAGAAGATGATTACCTCAGGCACCTGGCTTATGAAGGCGCAAAAACTGTATATACCGAGATCACCGGGGAGATCAGCGAACGGCTCGACTTCGAACTTTCTGTGATCAAGGAGATGGGATTTCCCGGTTATTTTCTCATTGTGCAGGACTTTATTGCCGAGGCTCGCAGGATGAAGGTGGTTGTAGGTCCCGGAAGGGGTTCTGCAGCCGGTTCCGCTGTTGCATTTTGCACCGGGATCACCAATATCGACCCTATCAGGTACAATCTGTTGTTTGAACGCTTTCTGAACCCGGAAAGGGTGAGCATGCCTGATATTGACGTTGACTTTGATGATGAAGGCAGGGAAAAAGTACTCAACTACGTCGCTGATAAATATGGCAGGGATAAGGTTGCGCAGATCGTAACCTTTGGCACCATGGCAGCAAAGAGCGCCATCCGTGATGTGGCCCGGGTTCTTAAGCTTCCGCTGCCTGATGCTGACAGACTGGCAAAACTTGTGCCGGAGCGGCCCGGAATCACACTTAGTGCGGCTTATAAAGAAGTGCCGGAGCTGGCAGAGATCAAGAAAAAGGGAAAGGAGCTGGAGAAAAAGACCCTCACATTTGCCGAAACCCTTGAAGGCTCCGCCAGGCACACAGGCACCCATGCCTGTGGGGTGATCATCGGTCCGAACAAGCTGATCGACCACCTGCCACTGAGCATTGCCAAGGACTCTGATCTTATGGTGACTCAGTATGAAGGGAAACTCGTGGAAAGCGTTGGAATGCTCAAGATGGACTTCCTCGGACTGAAAACACTTTCAATCATCAAAGATGCCATCATAAATATCAAGATGAGTGAGGGTGTCGAGATAAATATCGATGAGATCCCCCTGGATGATGAACAAACTTTCCAGCTGTATCAGCGGGGCGAGACTATTGGTACCTTCCAGTTTGAGTCGGAGGGGATGCGTATGCATCTTAAGGAGTTGAAACCCACAGATATTGAGGATCTCATTGCCATGAATGCCCTCTATCGCCCCGGGCCCATGCAGTTCATTGAGATTTATATCAAGCGCAAACACGGAAAGGAAAAAGTTGTTTACCCGCATCCCATGCTGGAAGAGCTACTCAAACCCACCTTTGGCATTATGGTTTACCAGGAACAGATCATGCAGACTGCTCAGATCATGGCCGGCTTCTCCCTGGGGAAAGCCGATATCCTGCGAAGGGCCATGGGAAAGAAGAAGACCGATATTATGCGGGCGCAGAAGGTAGAGTTTGTTGAAGGCGCGCTCAAGAAGAATATTGAAAAGGAAAAAGCTGAAGAGATCTTTGGTTTCATAGAGCGTTTCGCTGAATATGGGTTTAACCGCTCCCACTCGGCAGCATACTCTGTAATCGCCTACCAGACTGCTTACCTAAAGGCACATTATCCGGCGGAATATATGGCTGCTGTGCTAACACATAACCTGAATGATATTAAGAAGATTACCCAGTTCATTGAGGAAAGCAAACGGCAAAATATTGATGTCCTGGGCCCGGATGTCAATGAAAGTGCTTTTAACTTCACGGTGACAAAGAACGGCATGGTGCGTTTTGGCCTTGGTGCCATCAAAGGGGTCGGTGAAGCCGCGGTGAATGCGATCCTCGAAGAGAAGAAAGAAAACGGACCCTTTACGAGCATATTTGATATGGCCAAAAGGGTGAGCCTGAAAGCAGTGAACAAGACATGCTTTGAAGCGCTGGCATTGGCCGGGGCATTCGACAACTTTGAAGGTACGCACAGGGCGCAATACTTCCACAGGCAAAATTCCGACGACACCATTTTCCTTGAAAAGGTGATCCGTCATGGCAGCAGTTATCAGGAAAAGAAGAACTCGGCCCAACAATCCCTGTTCGGAGAAGACAGTACAGTGGATATACGGAACCCGGAGATGCCGGAATGTAATCCCTATACTAAAATTGAACAACTGCGAAAGGAAAAAGAGGTAACCGGCTTTTATATATCCGGGCACCCCCTGGACGATTTTACCCTGGAGATCGATAATTTCTGCGATACTAACCTGGCAGAACTTTTCAACGAGCCGAAAAAATATTTCAACCGTGTGGTTACCATTGCCGGTATGATAACAGGTGCGCAGGAACGAATGACACAGTCAGGCAAACCATATGCTTCTTTTATACTCGAAGACTTCAACGATACCAAGAAGTTCTTTTTGTTCTCGGAGGATTACCTTAAACTGAAGCACTTTCTTGTGGAGGGCTTTAATGTACTTGCGCAGGTCAGGGTGCAGTTCAGAAGGGGAAGTCAGGATCAGCTGGAGGTTAAGGTTATCAACCTTAGCCTGATGGCAGATGCTCTTGAGAAATTTACAAAGAGCATCACCCTGGTGCTGAATACTGAGGATGTGACTGATGCATTGATAAAAAGGCTTAAAAAAATGATCAAGGCAAAATCAGGAAATTGCCTCATTAAGATCAAGGTAAAGGACCCGGAAAACAAAACAAGCCTTCACATGCAACCGCGCAACAATGCAGTGGATCCTGCCTATTTTATCAGGGAACTAAAACAACTGCCGGAAATCGAATACAAACTTAACTGATAAAGGATTGTTATTATATGAATTGAATAACATTCAAAGAAATAAAATCTTACTTTTGTAGTTTCAATATTGTTCAACCTTAATAAATTAGAAAAATGGCTTTAGAATTTACCGATGCTAATTTTGAGGAGCTCGTACTCCGGTCAGATAAACCAGTAATTGTTGATTTTTGGGCTGAATGGTGTGGCCCTTGCCGTATGGTAGGCCCGATCGTGAATCAGCTCGGAGAGGAATACGGAGAAAAGGCAGTAGTTGGGAAACTTAATGTTGACCAAAATCCCGGCATTACCACGAAATTCGGGATCAGGAACATTCCCACAATTCTTTTCTTTAAAGGTGGGGAGCAAGTAGATAAACAGGTTGGTGCAGTCCCGAAACAGGTGCTTGAAGGTAAACTTCAGAAGCTTATTTAAATATTGATTTGAATTTTAATAGACAGGGAGACGTACACTTATGTGCGTCTCTTTGCATACACTGAAACCTCATTGAAATGGAATATTCCATTGATCATAACAGGCTACAGCAGTTTGCTTCGCTCGAATTTATTGCCAGGCAGGTGGTCGAAGGATTCATCACAGGCTTACACAAAAGTCCGTTCCATGGGTTTTCAGTTGAATTTGCCGAGCACAGGCAATATAACAGCGGTGAGTCAATAAAACATATTGATTGGAAACTTTATGGCAGGACCGATAAGCTTTATGTGAAGCGTTTTGAGGAAGAGACCAACCTTCGCTGCCAGATCATTATTGATAATTCCAGCTCCATGTATTTCCCGGTGAAACCGGATATAAGTATCGATAACCCCAATAAGATCACTTTTTCGGTTTATGCTGCCGCCGCAGTGATAAACCTCTTGCAGCGACAACGTGATGCAGTTGGCTTAAGCCTGTTTTCCGATAAGATTGAGTTGAGCACCATGGCCCGGTCCACATCGGTACACATGAAGTACCTCTACTCTGAAATGGAGAAACTGCTGAATCCAATAGCACCCGGCCTCAGGAAACCAACCATGGCATCAGAGGCGATCCATAAGATTGCTGATACGATCCATAAGCGTTCGCTGGTGGTGATCTTTAGCGATATGCTTGAACGTGAGGGAAAGCTGGATGAGATGTTTTCTGCATTGCAACATCTGCGGTATAATAAACATGAAGTGGTGCTGTTTCACGTACTGGATAAGGATAAAGAAATTGACTTTGATTTTGAAAACCGTCCCTATAAATTCGTCGACATGGAAAGTGGGGAGGAAATGAGACTGTCGCCACTCGAACTCAGAAAGCAATATGTGGAAAGTGTCGGGGAGTTTATTCATGAACTCAAACTGCGTTGCGGTAAATATATGATCGATTTTGTGCCGGCCGATATCAATGCAGGATTCAGACAGATCCTACATCCATACCTGATCAAGCGGGAAAAATTATATTAATTCAGTTCTTGAAAAAACTCATCTTTACTGTGGCCAATGTTTTATTGACCGCAATTGTCCCCCCATGCCACGGAGACCCGGAGACACAGAGATACACAGTTTGTTGTTTAGCCGGCTGCATTAGAAATTTCTGTTGACTGTTTTACATTACAAACCTTCTAATACCATCTTTTATCAGGACAACATTGAAATTAATCAATAAACCTACTCTGATCCCTGTCAGTTTAAGATGACTCAGAACTTGTGCTTCCCAAACCGGGTTTACTGTTTCCAGTGCTTTTATTTCACATATAACGCAATTATTAACTAAAATATCCAATCTTAATCCCTCATCGAATATTAAGCCGTCATAGGTTATCGGTATGTATGTTTGACGGTCAAACTCTAATCCATTTTTGGAAAGCTCATGGCACAAACATATCTCATATATTTTTTCGAGTAAGCCAGGCCCCAGGGACTTATGTACTTTGAAGGCGGCATTAACTATTTGTCCTGTTATCTCATTCAATTCAGGAGGAATTTCTCTATAATTTCTTTTCATTTTTATTTATTTTTATTAGTTTTCTGTGGTTCTCTGTGCCTCTGCGCCTCTGTGGCTATTCATGATGAATTCATAATTTAATACGTAGTTGCATTTTAATTTCAGGCTGCTTGTTTCCTATAATTTCATCGGGGCCGCTGCCGATGGTATTCCTGTCGGTAAAACAGCTCATGGAAAAACGCAGCCAGGTGTCGAGCCAGCTGGCCGGGCTGTATTTGGCAAGTATATAAAAGCGGAACCCTTTGCCATAATAAGCAGGCATAGAAGATGCATATAAAACATCATTTTCATAGGCATACAGCCTGCTATCATAATCATCCGTGTGAAATAATGCATACCTGAATGTAAGCCTTAGTGGAAGCTTTTGCGGATGGAAGTACATATCAAACAAGAGCAATGATCCTATCCTTTTTCCGGCCTCACCAATTCCTTCCAGGATTGTATATCCCGCATGCACCTTGCCTGAACAGGAAGCCGACACAGTAAACCTGGCCACTGCCCGAATTTCATGTTTTTTCTCCTGGATCAGCCTGTCGAACCAGGATTGATGGTCATTGATGTTTTTGGTTCCTGAACGGAATCTGTACCTCAAAGCAAGCTCGGTCCCTCCTGAAGGATTGTAATACAAATTTATGTAGTACTCCTGCCCTCGCTGCACATTAATTGTCCTGCTTGTTAACCATGGATAAGAATAATGGTCGAATGAGGCCTGCAGGCTAAGTTTTCTGAATAATGGCATCTCCAGCATTATCTTAAGCCCCCTTTCATTGGCATTGTTTTCTCTCCTGCCGGGTGCCCGTGCCA
>JAGLYE010000072.1 GCA_023132505.1 Bacteroidales bacterium
ACCCTGTACCCTGTACCCTGCACCTCGTCCCCCGCCCCCCCATCCTTGCATTTTCATATCTTTGTAGCAAAATATAAATTGACCATGGGCTTAAAGTGCGGTATCATCGGGATCACCAATATTGGCAAGACAACCATTTTTAATTGCATCAGCAACACACGTGCAGAATCAAGCATTTTTGCTTTCAGCACGTCTAAATCAAATATCGGTATGATCTCTGTACCTGACGAAAGACTTGCAAAGATCCACAGCATCATACAGTCGGATAAGGTTACGGCAGCAACGGTAGATATTGTTGATATTCCCGGCCTTACAAAGGGATCGAGCAAAGGTGAAGGTATTGGCAATAAATTTCTTGGTGACATCCAGCAATGCGATGCCCTGATCCATGTAGTACGTTGTTTTGATGATGAACAACTCCCGCATATTGAAGGTTCTGTAAACCCGGTAAGGGACAAGGAAATTGTTGACCTGGAATTGCAGATCAAAGACCTGGAAATGGTGGAGCGAAGGATAGAGCGCATGGAGAAAGCAGCAAAATCCGGTGACAAGGATGCAAAAAAAGGGCTCGAGATTCTTCAGGTATATCAATCACATTTCGAGGATTTTAAATCAGCCAGGACAGTACCACTAAACGAAGATGAAAAAAACTTCGTGGATGACCTGCTCCTGCTAAGCGATAAGCCTGTCATTTATGTGTGTAATGTTGATGATGCATCAGCTGTATCAGGAAACAGCTATGTTGATGAGTTCAAAAAGTCAGTGGCCGGAGACGATGCTGAAGTATTGATCATTGCCCGTAAGCTGGAATCTGATATCAACGAACTCGATGATGAGGAAGACCGCTTCGCTTTTCTTGAGGATGCCGGATTGGAAGAGCCGGGAGTCCATAAAATGATCCGGTCCTCCTATAACATTCTGAACCTTCAGTCATTTTTCACTGCAGGGAAAAAAGAAGTCCGTGCATGGACAATTCGTAAGGGCATGAATGCTTCCGGAGCAGCAGGTACCATACACAGTGACCTTGAAAGGGGCTTCATCCGGGCGGAAGTCATGAGATTCGATGATTTCTACACACTTGGATCAGAACAAGCTGTAAAAGATGCCGGAAAATTCAGGGTAGAGGGCAAAAACTATATCGTACAAGAAGGTGATATCCTGCACATCCGCTTTAATGTTTAGTATCCTTTAAAACTGTACTCCCAGAGATATATTGAGATAGGTGTTTTTAGAATCCTGGTAATTCTCAGTGTTGTTTGATACATTAACAAGTCCCTGGCCATAGCGCAATTCGAAGATCAGTGACAATACCTTCACTCCGGCCCCAATAATGATACCTGCATCCCAATCATTCAACTCAGTTACCTCGTAACTATGTCCGTTCAAGTGTTCTGCAATGCTGATCTTTTGTTTACTGCTCAGCAAATAACCACCATATCCACCAAAATTGAAATATATATCAACAAGGCCCAGACCAATGGTAGCCCTTGCAAGCATAGGGACATCAACATAATTCAGGGTGTACTGCGCGTAATCATCGTTCTGCATATTATTGACATGTACACCTTTCTGAATGAACATCACCTCAGGTTGGAATGATAATAAGCCTTTGCCGATATTAAAAAATACAGCGCCATGGGCTCCATATTGAAAATCGGCAGAAATATTATTCTGAAGGTCGAGGTTGATCCTGGCCATGGTAAGGCCGCCTTTAACACCGAAATCAAATTGTGCCTGGGCAACAGTGAAAGCCAATACAACAACAGTAACAAATAAGAGAAATTTCTTCATCACATCTGTAATTTTAAAAATTTGGGACAGTAAATATAAGGAAAATATTCCAAATAACAAAAAATAACTGCCATCACCAAGTGATAACCGTTATTCAAATCAGGTATAAATACCTGATATTATTTACCGCCAAACAGCCAGGCAGCAGTGATAAAAATAGTGCGGTTGGAGTATTTACGATCTTTCGGATCGAATTCGACTCCTGAAATATCAGGCTGCAGATTGGCCAGTCCCATGGCAAAACCGGCATTAAACAGCAAATGTTTATATTTAAATCCTAAACCGAAATTTACGCCATAGTCAAACGGATTCTGATATTTAACCTTCCAATCATCACCATCATGTAGCTGGGCATTTTTATTAAATATGATTTTTTCACTTCCTGTCTTATCCTCCCGCACACCATTTGTATTGATTTCATAATCCCAAACATTTCTTCCCACAATCGCAACGGCAACATAAGGTCCGGCAAATATCTGGATCTGTCCGGATCCAAGCCTGATACCAATGGCAAGGTTGATGGGTAATTCAAAATAAGTAACCCTTATCCTGGCAAATCCTGTATTTACGGATTGCCCTGAATTCCAACTGTCAACATTATGAGCAACGCCCTTAACTGAAATATTGGCATTGGGTTGAAAAGCAAGAAAACTGGTTATTTGCAAATTCATAATAGCACCAATAGATTGCCCAAACTTGTAATTAACTTCAGTCTCACGAGAAGATTCCTTATAGTCATAACCATACTTTGAGAGATTAACTCCTACCCTAGGCCCAAAAGAAACCTGGGCAATTGAACTTAATGTAATTAAACCTACTGTAAGTGAAAGAAATACTTTTTTCATAGTCATAGCTTATTTAATTATAAGAATAAAGATATACATTTCATACGATAAATTTATAAAAAAAGGGACCGCAAACGCAATCCCTTTTCATATTCTGGTGTTTATCTTACTCACCACCAAACAACCATGCCACATTGAGGAATATGGAACGGTTTGAATATTTGTAATCTATCGGATCAAAGTCAACACCGTCATAATCAGATTGCAGGTTTACAAATCCCATTGCATAGCCAATATTAAAGAGCCGTGTGCTCCATCGCCCAATAAATTAATTTTCAAAAATAAATTTTCCATCCTTCGCAATCACCTGGATCGCTTTTGTCCTGTCAACACTTCCCGACAGGATCATTTTTGAAAGTTCATTGACCAGCTTACGCTGCATGACCCTTTTAATAGGCCGGGCCCCATACTGCGGGTCAAAACCGAGTTCAGCGATCAGGTCAATAGCTTCATCAGAAATTTCAATGCCGATGTCATTGGCCGCAAGCATTTTTTCCAATTGTCTGAGCTGAAGGTTCACAATCTGCCTGATCTCGTCCTTATTCAAGGGGGTGAACATGATTACCTCATCTATCCTGTTAAGGAATTCAGGGCGGATGGTTTTTTTCAGCAGGCCGAACACCAGTTCACGTGTCTGATCCAGCAATTTATCATTGTTTCCATCCGTCATCTTTTCCATATTCTCCTGGATCAGATGGGAACCAATATTCGAAGTCATTATAATAAGTGTATTCCTGAAATCAACTGTCCTGCCCTTATTGTCGGTGAGCCTGCCATCGTCCAGCACCTGCAAAAGTATATTGAATACATCCGGGTGTGCTTTTTCAATCTCATCAAGCAACACTACCGAATAAGGCTTCCGCCTGACGGCTTCTGTCAGCTGACCGCTCTCATCATAACCGACATATCCTGGAGGTGCACCAATCAGTCTTGAAACAGAATGTCTTTCCTGGTATTCCGACATATCGATCCTCACCATAGAGTTTTCATCATTGAAGAGGAACTCAGCAAGAGCCTTGGCTAATTCTGTTTTCCCGACACCTGTGGTACCCAGAAATATAAACGAGCCAATAGGTTTTTTCGCATCCTGCAATCCTGCGCGGCTCCGGCGAATAGCATCTGAGATAGCCCGTATTGCTTCCTCCTGCCCTATCACGCGCCTGTGTAATTCTTCTTCAAGTTTCAGTAGTTTTTCCCTTTCACTTTGCAACATTCTGCTCACAGGTATGCCTGTCCAGCGTGACACAATATCGGCAATCTCCTCCGCTCCTACTTCTTCATTGATCATTGGTGCATCACCTTGCATTTCTTCCAGTTTTATCTTTAAAGCTTCCAGGTCACCCTGGGCTTGCTGTATCTTTCCATACCTGATCTCAGCCACTTTCCCGAAGTCGCCTTCACGCTCTGCCTGATCTGCAGCAAATTTATAATCTTCAATGTCCTGTTTATATTGCTGTATCTTCTCTACCACCTCCTTTTCGGCCTGCCACTTTGCCTTCAGTTGGTTTCTTTCATCGCTCAGGTTGGCAAGCTTTTCATTAAGTTTTTTAAGCTTTGCATCATCTTTTTCCCTTTTAATGGCTTCCCTTTCGATCTCCAGCTGGCGAATCTTGCGCTCCGAGATTTCAAGGGGTTCCGGAGCAGAGTTTATCTCAAGCCTAAGCTTGGATGCTGCTTCATCGATGAGATCAATCGCTTTATCGGGAAGGAACCTGTCGGTGATATACCGTTGCGACAGCTCCACTGCAGAGATGATTGCTTCATCCTTGATGCGCACATGATGGTGGGTTTCATAACGTTCCTTCAAACCACGCAGAATAGATATGGCATCCATGGTATCGGGTTCCTCAACCATCACGACCTGAAAGCGGCGTTCAAGGGCCTTATCTTTTTCGAAATATTTCTGGTATTCTTTCAGGGTTGTTGCTCCGATTGCCCGCAATTCACCACGAGCCAGGGCCGGTTTAAGAATATTTGCCGCATCCATGGCACCTTCTGATGCTCCGGCACCCACCAAGGTGTGGATCTCATCAATGAACAATACGATCACCCCGTCTGATTCGATCACTTCCTTTACTACGCTTTTCAAGCGTTCTTCGAATTCACCTTTATATTTAGCCCCGGCAATAAGAGCACCCATATCCAGTGAATAAACAAGCTTATCCTGCAGATTATCAGGCACCTCACCTTTAATAATCCTATGTGCCAGGCCCTCGGCGATGGCAGTCTTTCCCGTACCGGGCTCCCCTATCAGGATGGGATTGTTCTTGGTACGGCGCGACAGGATCTGAAGGATCCTTTTTATCTCATCATCACGGCCGATAACAGGATCGAGTTTCCCCATGTGGGCCAACTCGTTAAGGTTTCGGGCATAACGGTTCAGCGCATTATAGGTATTCTCGGCAGTTTGTGAATCTACCCGTTTACCTTTTCTTAGATCGGCAATGGCCGCCTTTAGATCTTTAGTGCTTACGTCATTGTCTTTCAGCAATCGTGCAGCTGTATCGCTTCCCGACAAAATACCAAGCAGAATATGCTCGATGGAAACAAATTGATCATCTAATTCCTTCAAAAAGGACGATGCTTTCTGCAAGGCTTTGTGCGCATCTGGTGAAAGATATTGTTCTGATGCCCCGCTAACCTTTGGTAAGCTTTCTAAAGACTTTTCCAAAGCCTGTGTGAATATTGTAAGATTCACGTCAAGCTTTTTAAGTAGAAATGGAATGACATTCTCATCCACTTCAAGAATTCCTTTAAGGATATGTAAGTTGTCTATTGCCTGCTGTCCACCTGCTGTGGCAAGCTGACCGGCCTTTTCTATAGCCTCTTGTGATTTTATTGTAAAGTTGTTTAAATTCATTTTAATGTTCTCCTCTTAGATTTTTAACCAATTTATTAAATCAAATATATTGCCAACAGGCATATATCACTGTTTAACGGTCCATTTGTCATTTCCAGGGATGATAAGATGACTTTTTGTCGGTATGAATCCGTGTGATTTTAAAAGTATATTAACAATTTTTACGTACTTTTGCCGTTCAAAATCCTGATATAGTTAAATTCACACGGCCGGGCCGGAATATGAAACATATCTTAGCATTAGTAACCTTCATCATGAGCACAGGCTTGCTTCAGGCCCAGGTTTTTGATACTGTCAATGTATTCCAAACAGGCGATACCTTATTTTGCGGTGTAGATACAGTGGTGCTGGATGCAGGCCCGGGATTTGTATCCTATTCCTGGAATACCGGTGAAACAAGCAAAACGATAAAGATCTCAGAAAGCGGAATTTATGATGTAACAGCAAGCGAGCCGGGAGGAGAGATCCATGAAGCAGAATGTGATGTTACCATAGCGAGAATCATGCAGGAATCTGACAGCCTGTGCTACAAGGATACTATCTTCCTGGTAGTAGATGAAAATGATTTGAAGTACCAATGGAATACAGGCAATCCTGACGACACGCTTTATTACCTGCAGGCATCTCTCAGAAAATCCAAAACATATGAGGTACACATCAGCGACGGAAAGAACAATTGCATCGACAGTATACGGCTCGATATGTATCCTCGTATCAATGTGGAGTTTGAGCAAAACCAGGAAAACAAAGGTTGCCCGGGTGGTGATTGTAAAGGCCAGGTCAGGGTTTATGCCTCAGGGGGTACCGGAAACCTTGATATAGAATGGGACACACCTAATGTGGACCCTGGCGACTCCAGTTATGCCATCGGTTTGTGTGAGGGGTATATCGGTGTCCATATTTATGACGATTCAGGCTGCCGTTTCGATACAAGCTATTGGGTCGAAGTTTGGGAAATGCCGGATATTGCGACCACGCCCGATACCACCACCTATATCCAGGATCCACGTGTAATGTTCTGGTTCGAAAACCTTTCGGAAGACTCCATTAGCCTGAGCAATTATTTCTGGATATTGACCAGTGGTATTAGTTCAAACCTGCCTAATCCAACATTCTCCTTTGACGCTATTGGCGAGCATAACGTCCGCTTTGAATATACAACTATGAATGGTTGCGTTGATTCAAACATCATAGTAATTACCGTTGCCAGTGTTGAATTGCTTGTGCCGAATGTGATCACACCCAATGGCGATGGTGCGAACGATACATTCATCATCACTATCAAACCACCGGAGGAGGAAAACGCAGGCCGTGCAGGTGGTACCGGATCAGGCAATTACCAACCCATTAACGACTATTATATCGGCAATGAGATTGTGATTTTCAATCGCTGGGGAAAAAAGGTTTATGAAGCAACCGATTATGACAATGACTGGGATGGCGGCAATCTGGCCGAAGGAACTTACTTTTATGTGTTGAAGTGCCAGGGAAAGCTGGGTGAAGATATATTCAAGGGTGCGGTAACCATTCTGCGTTAAGCTGACCTTAATAATAATTAAGCTATAAGGAAAACTTGAAAATGAACTACATCAGATTATTGATCATCTTATTAACGGGAATCGGTCTTATCGCTTCCTGTAACAGTGACAATGGCAAATTACCTGCTGATGTTGTCCATAACCCGATCACTGCTTCAGGGGAAGCCAATATGAATGAACTCCCTGCCTTTGAATTCAGGGAAATCCTACACGACTTCGGAACAGTCATCGAAGGAGAAAAGGTCACTTACAGTTTCAAATTCAAAAATAGTGGGGGAAAAGACCTGCTGATCAGCAATGTTTCGGCCAGTTGTGGCTGCACGGCAACAAAATATACTAAAGAAACGGTGGCACCCGGCGGAGAAGGCGTGATTACCGTTACCTTTGACAGCCGCAGGAGAACAGGGTTCCAAAATAAAACCCTTACTGTTTCGGCAAACACGCA
>JAGLYE010000073.1 GCA_023132505.1 Bacteroidales bacterium
CCATGTTCACCTCCCGGAATTGTGGTGTTGCCCACATAAGCCAATACCCGGCCACTTTCCACATCCAGAATCAAAGCTGCTGCATTATGGATCTCATTCTGTTTAAGAAGTCTCACATGGCGGTTAAGCAGCTCCTGGGCTTGCCTCTGAAGATGTTCATCCACCGTGGTTTTCACTCTTTGCCCTCTATGTGTTCTGTGGAACGAAGCCAATAGATGAATTCCTGTCTGCGGAAGTGGCTTCGGTTTACCGGGCAGGGGTTCCGGGCAGGAAAGCATCCAGGTGAGTGAATCTATTACTTTCTTTTCAAGCAGCCTGTCGAGCAGGCCATTCCGCTTCTCACGCAACTCCTCCCTGTTCCTTCCCGGATGAATGATGGATGGAGCATTGGGCAGCACAGCCAGGGTAGCTGCATCAGCCCAGGTAAGCTCGGCCGGTATGCATCCGAAATAGCGCCATGATGCTGCTTCAAGCCCCACGACATTACCGCCGAAAGGAGCATGTGACAGATACATAGACAGTATCTCATCCTTGCTGCTGATCATTTCAAGCCGGAAGGCCAGGGTCATTTCAATGGCCTTTTCCCACAGTGTCCTTGCCTTTCCCTTACGCATCATCCTGATTACCTGCATACTGATGGTACTGCCACCACTGACTATCTTCCTGTGCTTAATATTCAGGCACATAGCCCGGACAAGTGCCAACATATCCACACCCGGATGGTATCGAAAGTTCTTATCCTCGAAAAGGATTATGCATTTCTGCATCCGCTCCGGAATACTGTCAGGTGGCGGAAAACGCCATTGCCCGTCATCAGCGATAAGAGCGCCAAGCAACTTCCCTTCCCTGTCTTCCATTACAGTGGAATATGGATCATCAAAGCCGGGAGGCCGGAGCAAGAGGAATATAAACAGAGAGATGGCGAAAACAAAAAGCCACCATCTCCGCTTAAAAAAATTATTATGTGATCTGGCAGGCATAATGATCATTCTGCTTTGACCACCTCGACCCATTTCCCTGACCTGCGAGCAAAAACATCATGATTATACATGGCCTCACACTGTGGCCCCGGCATATAGAAACGCCCTGTATAGGAAGCATTGAGAAGCACTGTGTACTTCACGGTACCCCTGCGGTGCAAGCTGAAATAGGTGATCACCCGGTCGTCCCTGATATCGCGGTACTCACAGGTATTCTCACTCATCACATCAGGGATGCTATACATCCTTTTATTGATGATCTCCCAGCCGGAAGGGAAGATCTGTGTCAGGGCCAGGTCACGGTAGGAATTATATAAACCGGCATTGCTAATCTTTACCTCAGCAAGGAAGTCGGTGCCCTGCTCTATTCTGGCAGGATCGATCTCATTACCTTTCAAGTCCCGGTATACTACCTTCATGCTGATGTTATTGTCAACATCATTCGTACTGTCAACCAGTGGATAGCCACTCACTGCCAGTGTAAAATACAGATCCTTATCATCCTCATTGAAAATTTCAAGAATGATCTTTTCCTTATCCGCCATGTCCAACTCAGTCTGCATCAGATAATAATCGGTATTATGTTCTTCCTGATCATTATTATTTACCGAATAGGAATAACGCATTCCGATAGAGGTTGAATGGCTTTCCCCATAAAATTCCGACATAGCCATCAGGCAGAAAGCTGTTGTTTGTGTACTCATCCATCCTCTTCCTGTCAGTGACCGGGATATCTCCTGAGCTATCGGGAATGCCTGATCCCTGTCATCCATCAGGCACAAGCTCTGAAGGATCATTGCCTTGTCACGCAAGGCTGAACCATATGTCTGGTCAAATGCCGAATATTCTGACACATTAAAGCCGGATCCGGTCCCAATCTGCCTTGCTGCCTCGGGTTGTCCCGCAAGCACATATGCCGCCACAAGCTGCCATGTGGCTGTAACACATATGCCGGGTGTTTCACGCAGGCGGTTCATGGCCCTTAGGTCCGTATTCCCTGCCAGTGCAAGGGTATACAGTCTGTATGCCTGTGCAAGTCCCATATTATATTTTGAGTCTTCATCCGGCGACCAGTTTCCTGCCCTCTCCTGCTGATAAGCAAGCCAGGATGATTTGATTCCCACAGGCAATGCATAAGCCTGTTTCTCAGCTTCAAGGAAGAAATGCCCGGCATAGGAGCTCACCCAGTCACTGCCCCTGCCCCCCTGCCATAATGCAAAGCTGCCGTCAGAGGTCTGGAACCTGACAAGTTTATTCAATGCTGTACGAATATGAGCAGTGATCCTTTTGTTCATTGCATCCGTTGTTTCTATTAAGGCAGGGATGTACAATTGTGGAAAAGCTCCTGAAATTGTTTGTTCCAGACATCCGTGAGGATAGCTGATCAGGTAATTCAACCGTCTGTCAAGATCGAGGGGAAGCAAGGATGATACCTCCAGAACAGCCTTATTGCTCCCCTGCACACCGGGTAATAACTGTTCTAAAGTATAAGAAGCACCAGGATCAAGTTTTTTATTAAAGACTTGTGTAACAGGGGAATTGGGATTCCTGATATCGATATCAATGGTGTAGGTTGCACGGTGTTTGCCACTGGCAGCCTCTATCTCTACCTTGCCAATGCCAGTGTTTTTAATTGTTTCAAGCTCAAAGGTCACTACCCTGTCCCCTACTGCGTCGAAGGTGATCTGCTTTTTCAGGGATTTCTGGGTAAACATTTCGTTTGCTTTCACCTTTAGTGTTACCTTTCTTATGTCCTCATCCATTGCAAAGACAGTCACCGGCAGGGCTACGCTTTCTGAAGGCCCGAGCACCCTGGGCAGCGTTGCAAGTAACATCAAAGGCTTCTTAACAGCTGTGGTCTTCTCATTGGATCCATACGACATATATCCGGCTGCAACGATCATAGTCCTCACGGAGCCCACATAATCAGGCATCATGAAAACATGTTCGGCTGTTTCACCCTTATCCAGTTCGAAAGGGCCCAGGAATTTCACTACAGGCTTGAACCTGTTCGCCTTAAGGTCTTTCACCGGAGATATCTCATCATCACCACCGATGCCAAATACTTTCTCCAGTTTTCCTCCGTAGGCGCCAATAACATAGCTGTAAAGGTCCCAGGTTTTAATTCCCAGTGCTTCCCTGGCGAAAAAGTGCCGCCAGGGGTCAGGTGTTCTGAAACGTGTCAGGTCTAACAAACCTTCATCCACCATGGCTATGGTGTAGGTCATTGGCATGCCATTCTTTTCATAAACACTGATCTCTACTTTCTTCTCCGGTTCAAGCACATCGGCCATTTCCAGCACAGGGGTAATCCTTGAATCGGGATCTTCAACCATAATTGGGATCGTTCCGTACATGCGGATAGGAGCATCATTCTCGCTCTGTGCGTGAGCTTGAACGAGTGTAATACTAACATATACGTTCGGCGTCATTTCAGGGGTGATCTCAAAACTGTATTGGGTCTGTTCCCGGGTGGATGTGACCCATTCGGCATCAAGTATCTCCGATCCTGATTCAATGGTAACAAGGGCCCTTCCGGCTTCCGGGGACGGAAATACTACAGTTGCTGTTTCACCAACCTTATAGTTTGGCTTGTCAGCGGTAAAGGTCAGCAATGAAGCAGCACCGGGAAACTCCCTTTTTGCCTGTCCGGCCCATCCCGGCCAGTCGACATATACTGTTTTTCCGCAAGCAGCCCCACCATCAGCATCCCAGACTCTCACAAAATACCTTCCCCAGTCGGGATATTCGATCTTGAATTTAAATACACCCTTTCCGGAACTGTTTGTATGGATGACTGCTTCCTTGATGGGTACCGTATATTCAGAACCGAAGTAGGTGGCCATATCATTGTCCGTTGCATTCCACCACCACCGCCATGATACTTTGTATATGGCAGCATTAAGGCCTTTTGCCGATACCGGCTTACCATCTGCATCACATGTGATGATATTTATGCTATGTGTTGTATCTGTTAAAAGCATACCCCTTTTATCCCCTTCCGGAAGCCTGATGCCAACGAATGTTTTGAAGGGGGCATAGTCCATCGTAAAAAAGTCGGTACTGAAATCTCCGCCTTCCTCAAAGGCCCTCACCGTAAAGGCAGCCTGCAACATTCCGGGTGCATAAGAAACTACAGGCGGCTTGAAGGAAATATCAGCGACTCCCTCCAGGTTCAGTTTCCCGTCAAAAACCGTCATCTCATCCGGATAGAAATTCCTTGACGGATCGAAAAAAGTAAATCCCGGATATTTTTCAAAGCCTTTATTAGCCTTGTACAGGCTTACATCTACCTGTGCCTTCAGGTTCCTTGCTGCAGCGCCGTGCAACCACTTGACAATGAGTTCGCCGTACACCTTTTTCCCAGCTTGCAAAGGCCCTTTTCCCAGATCCAGTGCAAGCTTCAGCCTGTTGGGCTTCACAGTTTCTATTCGCAATGCTTTTGTAAAGGTCACACCCCCGACTTTCAGCCGGGCAGTCCAGTTGCCGGTCGGCGCTTCCACATCTGTTGTAGTAGTAAGACTGTATATATTCCCTTCGGTTTTTGTTTTAACCAGCCTCTTGATGACTCTTCCCTGCGGGTTCAGAAGTTCGAATACCAGCGGGTGGCCCACCGGGAGCCTGTTCTGCCTGTCGTTGAGGATAAAATTCAGGAACAGGGTGTCGCCCGGACGCCAAACGCCCCTGTCGCCGTATATATATCCCCTGATGCCCTTTTCCACTGTCTTTCCGCTCACATCGAAGTTACTCACCGACAATGCGCTGCCATCATCAATGCGCAGGTAGCCTTTTTGTTTGTCTTTGGTGGCAATGAGCATAAACGGCAATCCATCTAACTTTATCTCAGACAGACCATCAGCTCCGCTGGTTCCGGCACCAATTTTTTGTAACTGATAATTATATGCCTCCAACGACACACCCTGCATCGGTTCAGCAGAAATGATGTCGGTTACAGCTACCAGAAGTTCATCCGATGATCCTGCTTTAACAATGATCCCAAGATCAGAAGCCAGCAGATTGGTGGATACAAAACGACGTGAATTATAATAGGAGACATGGCAGGGGTTGCCTTCTTCCCTCCAGTCGTATCCGTCGGGCCAGTAACCCCAATAATAATATCCGGGGTTGTCCCAGTACGAAGATTCCTCGAATTCCCAGCTGTCATCTTCTTCCTGCATTCCATATTGCTGCCCATCATTGCTAAACCCCGGGCATTCATACGCAGAATACTTTTTAAAAAAGCTGAATTCAATATTATAAATGGAGCCGGGATCAGGCTTGATGAGTTCGCTCAGATCGATAGAAAAGAGGTTCCATGCATTCATATCCAGGCCTGTGGAAGCCAGATCGACGGTATGTCTCAACACCGGCCTTCCTACTCTCCTGATCTCATTATCCTGGTCGATCTTATTCACCTGCAGGAATTGAGGGATATTATTCTCATAGATCTTTATGATCCTGATATCCACTGCGTTCAGGCCTACAGTCCTGAAGGGCAGCATAAGCCCCTGTGATGAGGGCAGGATCACCCCTTTACTGACCAGACTCAGCTGTGGCTTCAGCCTGGAAAAGTTCAGTTCCCTGATGATCTGTTTCTTAATCTCAGCACCTGATGCACTTTTGATGCCGGGTTCTATGCTCAGGCTCACCACACCCTGGCGGGTTTGCTCTGAATATATTTCCAACTCATTGCCTTTAACCCTGAAAGTCAGGTCGTCATCCCCGTCGAGGGAAATGAGGCCATCAAGCAACTGATTGCCTTTCAACAGGTCGGAGAAGCTAAGCATGACCCTTTGTGAAGGCAGCTGATAAACCCTGACATCCAAAAGTTCGAAATCTGCCATTGACGGGACGATAATGGTTTCATCCCCTTTATTATCAATGCCTGCTACATTTCCGTCCCACGATATTATTATCTTTCCTTCTTCGCTGGTCCGAACAATACTGTCTACAGTAAACTCGTGTACCTGCTGGTTTTGCATCGCCCGCCAGCTAACTGAGAGATCGCCCCCTTCCTGCCTTGCCAGCAATATTTTTTCAACCTTATCCTGCCCGATACCATCAGAAAAATCAAGTTCTCCTGTGAGATAATAGTACTCGGACTGTCCCGGATAGGGTTTGAGAGCACCGATATTTATCCTGAAGTCAAGCACCCTGGTCTGGAATCCAAAATGGAATTCGGCCAGTTTCCCGCTAACATCAAAAAGCTCAGAAAGCAGGAATGTTGTTTTATATTTCTGTCCCTGATCAAGCTTTTGATCAGGTTTAAACCCAAGCGTGTAGTCATTGATCCAGTATGATTTGCCTTGTACGGCAGGATCGAGTGTAAACAGTTTTTCTTCAATAGGTTCATAGAAATTCCCTGCCCTGGGATGGCTCTCCGTAAGGCGGATGATGAGCTCGGCATCTGCCGATATTACGCCGGTGGTATAGGCAGAAATGTAGTTCGCCACTTCCGGACTGTTTTCGGGTTCTTTTGAACTTTTACCGGTATCGCATGCTGACAGGATAATTATCAGGATGATTGTAACACTGGATAGGAATCCATGGAGAATCGGGCTTCTCTTTAACATAAGGCGCTGATTTTATAGGTTAATTAAAAAACGGATAACCGCTTCCTGATATTTCTTAACAAAACTTAAAATCCAGGCTCACCCGGATAATATGTGGTTTTACTTCTTCCCGGATTCAAAGACCATCTCCCCGTTCACGAATGTATTCAGGACATTTACCCCAGGTATCTCCTTTTCATCAATGGCCATAATATCCTGATCAAGTATGACGATGTCGGCATCCTTGCCTGTTTCCAGGCTGCCTTTTTCATTTTCTTCGAAAGCACTTTTTGCCGCCCAGATGGTAACAGATCGCAAGGCTTCCTCCCTGGTCAGGGCATCCTGCATTTGGAAACCACCTTCAGGGTAACCATCAAGGTCTTTCCTTGCAACGGCAGCATAATAGGTCAGCAGGGGGCTGATCTTTTCAATTGGAAAATCAGTGCCATTCGGTATCCAGCCATTCAGTTCAAGTAGTTTTTTGTATGCGTAGGCACCTTTCATACGCTCAGGCCCTACCCTGTCGCCGGCCCAATACATATCTGAAGTTGCATGTGTTGCCTGTACGGAAGGGATGATGCTGTATGCTGAAAACTTTCCGAAATCGTCTTCGTGGACAATCTGCGCATGCTCAATGCGCCAGCGCCGGTCGTTCGGGCCCCCAAGGTATTCTGCATACAGATCGAGGATGAACCTGTTCCCCGAGTCACCGATGGCATGCGTATTAACCTGAAAATCATGTTTAAGTGCATTTTCAATGACCTCCCTGTAATACTCCGCCGGATACATTATGAGCCCCTGGTTACCGGGGTCGTCAGAATAATCATGTATCATGCATGCCCCTCTTGATCCCAGAGCCCCATCCGCATAAAGTTTTACTGAATTCACGTGCAATCGATCCGTTCTGTATTTCCCTTGCTGCATGAATGACAGGTAGTTGC
>JAGLYE010000074.1 GCA_023132505.1 Bacteroidales bacterium
CTAACTGAAACAATTCTATAAATTTGATACGAATCCCTCGGCTACGCTCGGGATGACAACTCATACTTTGCATTAGGGAGGAAGGGCGCGGCGCTCTAACAAAGCAGCAAATAAAAAATCTAAGTTTGGCGCCGCGCCCTTCCTTGTTTTAAGCCTGATAAATTGTCACCCCGAGCGAAGCCGAGGGGCCTCCTGCCTAAAATGCTTCCCCAAGCTCTCTTTTACTCAGATGTCACAAAAGTGAATGCCATTGGGCCTTTCGCCAATTCAATCTAAATTTCCCCGGACACCAGTATTTTCAAGTTTTGAATTCACTATTGTCCGGTTAAAAAACCTGCTAAGCTTGTGTACACCAACAACAATCCATGAAGTCGCGCCCCTACAGGGCGCTGGATTTAATTTCATACTGTTTTTCTATCAACATCAGGCCCCTATGGGGCCGGGGCATTGTCCATTTTGCATTCTGCATTTTGCATGTACCATGGGGTTTTCGCACTTTCAGATCAAACGATGCTCGATACTTGATACTCTATACTTGATACTTGATACTCGATACTTGATACTCGATACTTTAAAACTGTGAAACTCCGTGCCCCCGTGCCCATCCTGGAAACCGGATTTAAAATTATCAGGTATCAGTTTGATTCTTTTGATATACATTTGCAAACCCATGGCAATCAACCCTGAATATCATACACTTAAAAACGGCATCCGCCTGGTGCATATGTCTACCCTGAGTCCTGTGGCACACCTGGGTGTGTTTATCAATACAGGGACACGTGATGAGCCGGAAGGAAAAAACGGTCTGGCCCACTTTATCGAACATATGATATTCAAGGGTACTAAAAAGAGAAAGGCCTACCACATACTCAACAGGCTCGAAAGCGTAGGTGGGGAACTGAATGCCTTTACGACCAAGGAATACACCTGCATCTATACCTCATTCCTGAATACCTGGTATTCGAGGGCAGCAGAATTATTATCCGATATTGTTTTCAACTCCGTTTTCCCCGCCAGGGAAATGGGAAAAGAAAAAGACATTATCATCGAGGAGATCAACTCATATCTGGATACACCTTCGGAGCAGATTTATGATGATTTTGAAGAAGCACTTTTCAAAGGATATGCCATGGGGAGATCTATACTGGGAACTCCCGAAAATGTGAAAGGGTTCAGGCAAAAGGATGTATTGGACTTTTTCAACAATTGCTACGGCACCGACAGGATGGTTATCTGTTCTGTCGGAGGTGTAAGCTTTCCGCGTTTTGGGAAGTATATTGAAAAGTATTTCAATGGCGAGTCAAGAAACACGGATTTGCCACACAGGTTGCCTGCTGGAAAATATGTTCCATTCAAACATGAAGAAGAACGGAGGACATACCAGAGCCACAGCATCATTGGCAGCAGGGCTTATGCCAGGGACCATGAGCACCGCTTTTCCTTCGGGCTGCTGAATAATATATTGGGTGGACCGGGCTTGAATTCCCGTCTGAATATGATGGTGCGCGAAAAATATGGCTATGCCTACAGCATTGATTCCTTTTATTATCCGTATTCCGATACGGGGATATGGGGGGTCTATCTCGGAACCCATAACGGAACTTCTGAAAAGGCCATCAAACTGGTGATGAAGGAACTGAAGAAATTACGTGAATCAAAGCTTGGAAGCCTGCAGCTTTCCCAGGCCAAGAAACAATATCGTGGGCAGATTGCCATCGCATTCGATTCCAATATAAACGTGATGCTGAGCGGCGGGCGAAGCTGTATGCACGACTATCGATTACTCCGCGTAGAGGATATTTATAAAAGAATTGAAAAGATCAGGCCTTTTGATCTGTTGGAAGTGGCCAATGAGATATTTGATCCTGATCATCTCAGTTCTTTAACGTATAAATCAACATGGAATTCCTGACCTTGACAGCTTCTTGTTACCTTTAAGAGACGGAATTACCCTGATACGGTTGAAATCAGAAATCAGATATCAGAATTGCTTTAACCGCAAAGATTGCAAAGTATCATAAGACCGTCAACTGTCAACCGTCAACCGTCAACTGTCAACCGTCAACTGGTGATATAATCAATTAGTCTTGAATTTATAACTAACTTTCTTCAAATCCTCATTCGCCTTCACGATCTTCTTCTTCAAATTCTCTTTGTATGCGATGGTCTTCTTCATCAGAGTCTCATCACCACTGGCAAGTATCTGTGCAGCAAGGATGCCGGCATTCATGGCGCCATTGATGCCAACAGTGGCTACCGGGATTCCTGGAGGCATCTGTACAATGGCAAGGAGTGAATCCATGCCGTCGAGGCTGGCTTTGATGGGTACTCCGATAACGGGAATTGGCGTCATGGCGGCAACAACGCCGGGGAGATGTGCTGCCATGCCTGCTCCGGCAATAATTACTTTGATGCCATTGCCGGCAGCATTTTTTGCAAACTTTTCAACTTCATCGGGTGTGCGATGTGCTGAGAGAGCATTCATCTCGAAAGGGATCTCCATTTCATTGAGAATGGCAGCGGCCTTTTCCATTACCGGGAGGTCGGAGGTACTGCCCATGATTATGCTGACGACTGCTTTCATATGATTTTGTTTTAAATTCCTTGAGGATTGCTTTGCAAAAATAACTATTATTTAAGCTTATCCATTATATTTGTAAGATAGTGTACCCATTCTAATAAATGAATTTATGAAGAACGTTAAAGTCAGGGATAAAGAATTTTCGCTCTTCCTTACAGCAGAAGAGATTGATAAGGCAGTAGAGCAGGTTGCTGATATGATCAATAATGATATGCAGGAAAGGGATCCGCTTTTTCTTTGTGTTTTGAATGGGGCCTTTATTTTTGCTTCGGATCTGTTAAAGAAGGTTGAGGTAGATTGCGAGATCTCTTTTGTAAAACTTTCTTCCTACGTGGGGACAACAACAACAAATACAGTGAGGGAACTGATCGGGCTCGACCAGGTGCTGACAGGCAGGACGGTTGTTATTGTTGAGGATATTATCGACACTGGAATTACAATGGCTTATACGCTTGAGAAACTGAAGAAACTCGGTGCTTCCGATGTACGCATCGCTACTCTGTTGTTTAAGCGGGAAGCATTTAAAAAGAATTATCCAATTGATTATGTCGGTATAGTCATTCCCAATGAGTTTATTGTTGGCTACGGCCTCGATTATGACGGCCACGGGCGAAACCTTCCTGATATTTATAAGATTATTGAAGATTAAGATATGGGCAATTCTAACTTCGTGGATTATGTAAAGATCAATTGCCGCTCGGGCAAGGGAGGTGCCGGATCAAGACATCTCCGCAGGGAGAAGTATGTTGCCAAAGGAGGGCCCGATGGCGGCGATGGTGGCCGTGGAGGCCATATAGTCTTGCAGGGAAACGCACAGCTATGGACCCTGCTTCATCTGAAATTTACTAAACATATCAGGGCAGAGCATGGTGAGTCGGGTGGAAGGCAAACCAGTACCGGGGCCAGTGGAAAAGACCAGATCATTGAAGTCCCCCTTGGTACAGTAGCCAGGTTTTCAGAAACAGAAGAATATATTTGTGAGATCACTGAAGATGGTGAAAAATATGTGATGATAAAAGGTGGCCGGGGGGGCTTAGGCAATGATCATTTTAAATCGCCTACCAACCAGACACCTCGTTATGCACAGCCCGGAGAACCAGGAGAAGAAGCCGGGATCACACTGGAATTGAAATTGCTTGCCGACGTTGGCCTTGTTGGATTCCCGAATGCAGGGAAATCTACATTGTTGTCTGTGGTCTCTGCTGCCAAACCGGAAATTGCCGATTATCCCTTCACCACACTGCGACCCAACCTGGGCATTGTTTCTTATCGCGACCATCGTTCTTTTGTGATGGCCGACATTCCCGGAATCATTGAAGGCGCACATGAAGGAAAAGGCCTGGGACTACGCTTTCTCCGGCATATCGAAAGAAACTCCCTGCTTTTGTTTATGGTGCCTTGCGATACCAATGATATCGCTGACGAATACGGGATACTTTTAAAGGAGTTGCAGCAATATAACCCTGAGTTGCTCGACAAACAAAGAATACTGGCTGTCACAAAGTCTGACATGATCGACGATGAGCTAAAAGCTGAGATAGAGAAAGAACTGCCTGATGTACCTTATGTATTTATCAGTTCTGTTGCACAAAAAGGGCTGGCAGAATTGAAAGACCTTATCTGGGACAAACTGAATGAATAGTTTTATAAATACACTGAATAACTGGGATACAGAGCTGTTCCTGCTTTTGAACGGTGCGCATAACAGTTTCTGGGATTTTATTATGTTCTGGGCCAGCGACAAGCTGATCTGGATCCCGGTTTATATCTTGTTCCTGTTCATGTTATGGCGGAGGTATTATAATAAGATATGGATCGTGATGATTTTCGCTGCCTTACTCATTTTTTTGAGTGATCAGATCTCAGTCCATCTTTTCAAGGATGTTTTTCTACGTTTACGCCCGTGCCATGATCCTTCACTGGAAGGGATGGTGCACCTGGTCAATGGAAAATGCGGGGGCTCATTCGGTTTCTATTCCTCTCATGCATCCAATATTTTTGCTATTGCTGTGTTTGTGATCTCTCTCATGAGGAAAAAAGAGGCATGGGCAATCCTGCTGATCCTTATTTGGGCCGGCCTGATTGCCTACAGCAGGATATATCTGGGGGTTCATTATCCCGGGGATGTTCTGGCAGGAGCACTGGTTGGCTCCTTTTTAGGCTGGATGGTAGCGCGGTTTCTGAAAAATCTCTTAAAGAAGCCGGCAATTCCTATATAGTTAAAGAATGATTCAAATCCTAAATCTCTAAATTCGAAACAATATCTAAGGAAAGAAAACAACGAATAAAATATCTAGTAGATGAAGCTACACAACTCATGAAGATATTTGGAGCAATATTGTTAAAGTCCAAATAATGCAAAATCCAAAATGTTTAAATCATTATAAAATTTGAATTTTGAATTTGTTTCGAATTTAGAGATTTAGGATTTTAGAAATTAAACCTCAGTTTCCTTTAGTCCTTCTAATTCCTTCTCCAGCTCCTCAATCCTCTTCTTCATATTATCCAATTCCTTTTTATCCTTTTCTCCTAACTCCTTAAAACGCCGGATGGCTTCCTGTGAATTTTCATTTTCCTGTATAAGTTCCTTTTTCTGGGCTGTTAAACTTGCTACCTCCTTCTTTGTGTCACTGAGGACTTTGTTTGCCTGGGCGGTTTCTTTTCGTGATTTCTCAAGATCGGATTCAAGTTGATTGTTCTTCAAGATATGATCTGATACTTTCTTCCTGATGATTTCAAATTTTTTTATGATTGCCATTTCAGTAAGATTTCTGGGTTATCTATTGATAATGATTTCTGCGCCTGCAATAATGAAATCGGGGTTCTCAATATCATTATCAGCAGCAATTTTTGGATAGAGATCCCCATTGCCCAGGTAGTTTCTGGCAATGATATAGAGGGTTTCACCATAACGGATCATATGTTTGACCTGTGCCGATGGTGCCTTTTCTATCTCTTCTTTCAGCTTTTTGTTCTCTTCCAGTAAATTTGCATTAAGCGTTTTCAGCTGTTGATTTTCGGTTTTCATCGCTTGAATCTCAGTCTCATATGTGGCAAGTTTGTCAGCATCTTCTGCCGCCGTGCCATAGGTACTTGCAAGGAAGTATATAACAACACATGCCATGCAGGCCAGGATGAATAAAATGATGAAAATGAGTGTGGTTCTCTTTTGCTTTTTCATTGATGTCTCCACTGCATCAATTGCCAGGAAAGCAGAAAGGTCGGCATTGCATGAAGGGCAATTCGTTGCATCAACATCCAAACCTTTGTAATTGCATATTGGACAGTCCATAGTTTGAAGTTTATTGGGTTAAAATTGAAACTATGTAAATGTACTGAATATTTAGTGCAGATGCAAGTTGAAGAATGTGTTATAATTTGTGAAGGATATTTGTTTTTGTATCCAAGCCCCTGATTCATAAGCTATAAACACTAAACAGTATCAAATGTATTGAACACAAAACTCAAAACAGATTGGATTATATCTAGTTTGTTTTGAATATTTAGTAATTTGAGTTTTGAATTTGTTTAGGGTTTAGTGTTTGGGATTTTAACTCCAAGTACTCCAAGTACTCCAAGTACTCCAAGTATTCTAAGTACTCTATTTCCCTTATCTTTGCCATCATGGAACCCCGCCACCGCCTGATCATACGAGCCTCCTGGGTCAGCATTGCCGGTAATGCGATTTTGTCGGTCTTGAAGATCACGGTCGGACTGTTAGCCGGTAGTATGGCAGTTGTGGCAGATGGAATTGATTCAGCGAGCGATATCCTGACATCTGTAATTACGCTTATCACAGCCCATATCATGAATCGCCCGCCTGATATCCGGTACCCCTATGGATACGAGCGTGCTGATACTATTGCCACCAAAGCCCTCTCTTTTGTGATATTTTTTGCGGGGGCACAATTGGCAATTTCTACAGTGACTAAGCTTTTTGAAGGTGGCCCGGCTGAAGTTCCCTCCCTGTTTGCAATATGGGTGATCGTTGCCTCCATCATTGGGAAAATCTTTCTTGCCATTTACCAGTCCAGGGTAGGGAAAAAAACCGGCTCCGGAATGCTCGTGGCCAATGCACGCAACATGCAAAGTGATGTGCTTATTTCCCTGGCCGTGCTTATGGGGCTTGTGTTTACTGTTGTTTTGGACATACCGGTGATCGATACCATCACAGCCCTGGCCGTATCCTTTTGGATCATGGCAACAGCCATCAGGATATTTTTCCAGACAAACAGGGATCTGATGGATGGCCTGTCCGACCCTGATATGTATAAGAAGGTCTTTAAACTTGTTACCTGCATCAAGGGTGTATACAACCCTCATCGTGCCCGCATCCGAAAAACAGGAAATAAATATATCATCGATATCGACATAGAAGTTGACGGCTCAAAAACTGTGGTGGAAGCCCATGACATCTCACTGGAAGTTGAAAGCAATATCAAAAAGGGTATCGAAAATGTTTATGATGTAATAGTACATGTCGAACCTTATGGAAATGTTGAAAAAGACGAAAAATTCGGCGTTTCCAATAAAGATGTTTAATTGGTCCGCCACGGCGGATCTACGCTTCGCTTCGATTGAACTGGTACTGACGCCCCTTACCGCAGCCCATCTTTGTAAATGATGATATCCTATTATAGATGGGTAATAGATAGTAAAAAATATTTGACCGCAATGTGCATATAGGGCATTGCTAAGAACAAAAAGACGAAACCTTCGTGAACTTTCTGAAACCCTTTGTGTTCTTTGTGTTTAGTAACAATTCAAAATTCAAAACCACTACTGTCCGGTTAAATTTT
>JAGLYE010000075.1 GCA_023132505.1 Bacteroidales bacterium
TTATGCACCCGTCCGCCGCCTATATGTGTAGCAAAGTAAAAGTTGCCAAACTGGTCGATGGTGATGCCGTCGTACCTGCCAACACTATTGGTGGTCAGAGTGGTTATTTCCCCTGTTTCAGGATCAACACTGACTATGGGTGCTGATGCCTGGTATGCTGCAACCACGATCCTGTCGTTGAAAGGATCATATACACAATCCTGTGGCCAGTCGGGTAGTCCTGTACTAACAAGCTCTTCATAGGTTTCTGCTTCCAGGTCTACTTTCAGTATCCTCCCCCAGGTATCGATCACATAAAGAAATCCGTTCCCGTCGGTGCACATTCCGTCCAGGTTGTTATAATTAATGATCTTCATTGCCATGATTTCATTCCCTGTTGCAAGGTGGAACCCAAACAAAGTGTCACCATCGGAGGTGTACAATATTCCATCGGCAATGCACATGCCGTACAAGATCTCATAGCCATGTATCCAGTAGGATGCATTGTTCGAGGTATCGGTCTCAACCAGGCTGCCATCCCCAATATTTGCAACAATGTAGCGGTCGTATACCTGGTCATACACTACACATTCCGGTTTGTCGTAAAGGTTTGGATTGATGAGTTTGTTTTCGAACCAGGAGATCTGGTTGCTCATATAGCCAATGGCCACCAGGTCGGTATCATTGTCGTTGTCGAAGTCGGCATGTACTACGGAGAAGGCTTGGGTAAATGTATCATCGAAATCGTACCTGCTAAAGTTTGTGCTTCCATCATTTTCAAACCAAACCAGCTTGTTTGCCCCCTGTCCGCCGCCGTAGAGGTCACGGTCGCCATCATTGTCGAGGTCGGCGGCATCAAACCATAATGCCCCGGAACCGGTGGCGATGACGCGCTTTGTGAAGTTCTGGCTGCCGTCGTTCTCCCACCATGCAATCTTGCTGCTCATACATGCTGCCCCGATCACATCCATATCACCGTCCAGGTCTATATCCCTGGCAAACACGGTATGGGCTTTGCTGAAACTGCTGCTTATCATATTCTCTGTCCAATTCTGGTTGCCATCATTCTTCCACCAGTAAACTTCGCCGTTCAGTTCTCCGCAGGCGAGAATATCCATATCATCATCCCCGTCAATGTCTGCACCATGTATAAACGGACTTTGCTTAAAACGGGTTGAGATCACATGCTTGGTCCAGTTGGTATCAGGCATATTGTTTTCCCACCATGCTATTTCACTGTCGGCAGCACTCATGTCAAAGCTTGAGCATAGCACATCCGGCCGACCATCATCATTCACATCTTTAATGTCGATGGTATGTGCTCCGATGAAGTTATCGTCAACATAATGCATGGTCCAGTTCTCGTTTCCATCATTTTCGTACCATCTGACCGTATTGCCCGCCCAGGCAGCAACCACAATGTCAATGTCCCCATCCTCATTGAGGTCTGCAGCACGCACAGATCGTGTCCGGTCGAGGCCATCATCCACAGTATGTTCGATGAATTCATGGTAGCCGTTGTTTTCCCACCATGCTACCTTTCCGCCATCACCATTGCAGGTGGAAAGGAAGTCCATATGCCCGTCCTGGTTGATGTCGAAAGCAAAAACTTCTGTACCTTCACTAAAGGATGTGCTGATATAATGCTTTTCAAATGAAGTAGTCTGGGAAAATGTCTCTTTGATGAAACCGATCAGGGTCACCATAATCAGCAAGATAACGATAAGAAAAAATTTGAAACTCATAATTGTAATTTTTTGGTTGTTAACAGGTACCCACGAAAATATACCAAACAGTATTGGTTTGTGCAGGTGATTTTACGGATGGAGATTTTCGGGTTGCCGGATACAGGATACCAGATACCGGGTGCGGATTCTGGAAAACTGACTGCTGCCAAGCGTTTACCGTTAACTGATTGATGGCTGCCGTTAACTGGATTGGAAGAAGAGCCTGTAACAAGTTTTTATGAAGACAGTCTTTAATGAAAGTCAATTGGAATAGCAATGATCAAAAACTATCTACTCACTGCATTTCGCAGCATTTTACGATACAAAGGATATTCATTCATAAATATTGCCGGACTTGCAATCGGAATGGCATGTTCTATACTTATCATGGTTTGGGTGGCGCACGAGCTGAGTTACGACCGCTTCAACGAAAAGTCGGATCGCTTGTACCGGCTTGTGCAAACCCAGTATTACAGTTCCGGACCGCTCACTACGACCTGTATGCCGGGCCCCATTGCCCGGGATCTCGTAGACCAGTATCCTGAGATCGAAGATGGCTTCATGTTCTATTTTGTACCGGGAGCGGTGGTTAATTATGGTGAAAAGAATTTCAATGAAAATATCAGGATGGCCGACCCCGGCTTGTTCAGGATTTTCGACTTTGAATTTATCAGCGGGGACCCGGAAACTGCCTTAGATGAAGTGACTTCAATAGTCATTACTCGCGAGATGGCCGAAAAGTATTTTCCTGGTGAAGACCCGATGGGAAAGCTGCTTCGCCTAAATGATGACTACAATTTCAAGGTAACGGCAGTTGTTAATAATATCCGCAAGAACTCTTCTTTCAGGTTCGATTTCTGCGTCCCTTTTCTATTTCTGGAAGAGATCGGTCAGGACCTGAAACGCTATGGGTGGAATTCATATTACTCATATATCTTACTGGCAGATGGGATTACTGAAGAAGCTGTCGAAAGCAAGATAATAAAACATATTGAAACCCAGGGTGATGAAGACAGTGACTCTAATATCGACCTCTGGCTCCATCCTCTTTCAAAGATACACTTACATGATGTGCGCGGTGGGGGGTTGATCGATCAGGTCTATATCCTTTCAGCCATTGCAGTCTTTATCTTGCTGATCGCATGCATCAACTTCATGAACCTGGCCACGGCACGATCATCCAAGCGGGCCAGGGAAATAGGATTGCGCAAAGTTGTTGGGGCCAACAGGGGAAAGATCATTTTTCAATTCCTGATCGATTCTATGTTGCTCTCATTTATTGCCGTCATATTTTCTGCCATCATCGTAGTGCTGGTGATGCCTGCATTCAACAGACTGGCCGACAGTGAACTTACATTTAACCTCCTAAACCCTGCCAATTTATTGATCCTGATAGGTGTAGGGCTCTTTACGGGATTGCTGGCAGGAAGCTATCCGGCAGTATTTCTGTCGTCGTTCAACCCCATAAGAGTGCTGAAGATCTCGAATTCCGGCACCAAAGGTTCCTCATTATTCAGGAAGGGCCTGGTCGTATTCCAGTTTACGCTTTCCGTGATCCTGATCATTGCCACCATCGTGATTGTCAGGCAACAGTATTACATGCAGGAAAAAGATCTTGGCATTAGCATGGAGAATGTTATTTACGTTGATATTGAAGGTAATGTAAAGGATAATTACCAGGTGATGAAGATAGAACTACTCCAGGAATCCTCAATCCTTGGGGTGACCAGGGCCAACACATTGCCTTTCTGGATGGGAAGCAATGGTGACGGCTTCGATTGGCAGGACAGGGATGTGGATAATGATGTGTTGGTCGGGTTCGGCTTTGCCGGCTATGATTATGATGATGTGTTAGGTATGGAATTCACGGAAGGACGCTATTATGACCGGGAATTTGCAACAGATACCTCTGACGGGATCGTCATCAATGAAAGCATGCTCCGGATGATGAACATGAAAGACCCCATTGGCAAATGGCTGGCAAATGGTGATATGCGCTGGAAAATAATTGGTGTAATGAGTGATTTCCATTTTCTGCCACTTACTTATGAGATCTCTCCTTTTATCATGGGGTTTGCCTCTACGGATCAGACAGGAACCATGATGATCAAAATTGGCGGGGATAATCCCAGGGAAACCATTGCCTATGTGGAAGATGTATGGACCCGGATCAATCCCGCCTTCCCATTCAATTATGATTTTCTTGACAAAGAATACCAGCAGCTATATGAATCGGAAAACCGCCTCGGAACGATCTTTACCTACTTTGCTTTCCTGGCTATCTTCATCAGTTGTCTTGGGTTGCTCGGACTGGCCTCATTCATGGCAGAACAACGGACCAAGGAGATCGGAATACGTAAAACCTTTGGGGCACCGGTTGGAGCCATTGTAATGATGATGTCGAAGGAATTTGCCAAGCTTGTACTTATTGCGAATATCATTGCTATTCCTGTGGCCTGGTATTTGCTCAAAGAGTGGCTGACAAACTATTCATACACTACACGGCTGAGTGCTGATATCTTCATCATTGCATTCTTGCTGTCAATCCTCATTGCCTGGCTGACTATAAGCTTTCAGGCTATTAAGGCCGCGCTAATGAATCCGGTGGAAGCGATAAAATATGAATAGAGGCGAATCCGAACCGGATTCAGTAGTTCCCGGACATCAGGCACTCATAAACGAGGTTTGCGAACCGAGTATATGGCAGCTGATCCTCCCAGCATCGGCCTGTGTTGAAAATCAGTAAATCCATTCTCTTCCAAAAGACCTTTTACCTCTTCCGGGCTGTAATAATTTCGTGCTGAGACCGCCAAGTAGCGATATGCCTTACGATGTCCGGATAATAGCCCTCCCAGCCATTGTACCCATACTTTGAGATATACCCTGAACCCAAAACGCAAGAAAAGGTTTTTGGGCTGGCTGGATTCAGCAATTATAAAGATACCACCGGGTTTCAGTGTTCGCAGTATCTCAGAAAGGTATTGTCCGGCAAATTTGTTTTTATAGGTGAGGTTCCTGAAGGCGAAGCCAATGGTGGTTACATTAAATTGGTTCTCTTCGAAAGGAAGGTCAGCAGTGTCGGCCAGGACAAATTTCACCTCTTGCCCATTTAATTTTTGTGCTTTTTCTGCGGCTACATCCAACATCGGCTGACTGAAGTCGCTGGCAGTGATGCTGATCTCTTTTTCGCTCATTCCTGAGATGCGAAGGGCCAGGTCGGCAGTGCCTGTACATATATCAAGCACATGCTCCGGATCTTCTTCCAGGCAAAGCTTTGTGGCTTTCTTCCTCCAGCGTTCATCCTGTCCCAGCGTGAGGATACGGTTCATAATATCATACTTTCCCGGAACATCATTGAACATGCGGAACAGGGGACGCCGGGCAGCAGCTTCTTTATCCATATTCTTGTTACAGGTTTCTTGTTACTGGTTGCTTGCCTGCCTGCGGCAGGCAGGTTTCTCTGTTCTTTATTCTATATAGCCTTTTACGCCAACAACAAATGATATCACCTGGGTGTTGGCATCAATGTTACTGCTTTCATAATAGCCTGCCTGCCTGATATTATCGGTAAAACAATAATTGTATCTTACATCAAAGAAAGTAGCCCCCTTGTCATCCGCAAAAGGGATTTCAACGCCCAAACCTATTTTTATTCCAAAATCTGTTGAATTATAAGCCTCGGTGATCTTATCGTTCACAATACTCGATTCACCATTATATACTTTTTCTCCCTTAATGCGCCCGCCGGTTAGATACGCAAAGCTGGGGCCGGCCAGGCCATAAAGTGCAATGTTATCTTTAACGAGGAATGCATAGCGAAACAAGAGGGGGACCTCGAGGTAGGTGGCACGCACCGTGAGGTCAACAGACTTGTTGTCGCTGCTTTCTTTATAACTAAAACCACGCTGGTCAAGATTTAATCCCACCTGGAAGAAAAGGCGCTGGTTAAAGCCATATTCGGCAAAAAGTCCGGCATTGTACGAAAGCCTTGTCCCAAAATCACCCGGCAAGGGTTCGCCGGTGACAACGGATATGTTGACCCAGGCCAGGTTAAGGCCGCCATTAAGTCCAAAATTCCAGCCATTTTGAGCTTTCGAATCCGGCTGAAGAAACAGAAGTAAAAAAATCAGTGGTAGAAATATCCTTATCAGGGTTTTCATGTTAATGGATTTTTTGCAAAGATAATTCTTTTCAAGTGTTGAGGGTTGAGTGTTGAGTTAGTTTTAAGTTTTAAGTTATCACCTACTGCCTACCGCCCACCGCCTACCGCCCACCGCCCACCGCCAACAATCAAATCTGTATCTTTGTCCCTATGCAATCAACTTCCGTATGCATAATCGGTGCCGGTCCTGGGGGGACCATGGCTGCCCTGAGATTGGCTAAGGACAATATCCCTTTTGTGATTGTTGATAAGGATGAGTTTCCACGTGAGAAGATCTGCGGGGATGCGTTGAGCGGCAAGGTGCCACATATTATCAGGCGCCTGTCACCAGAAATACTGGAGCGCTTTGAAGAGAAATGCAAACCCATGCATTCTTTTGGTATCCGCTTTATAGCCCCCGGCAATTATGTGTTCGATGTTCCTTTTATTGAGAATTATAATGCAGAGAAGCATCCGGTTCCCGGATATACGGTAAAACGTAAACTGCTGGATGCCTTTATGGTGGAAGAGGTATCGAATATTGCAGGAGAAAAACTTATGACCGCCTGTACTGTAATGTCAATCGAAAAAGGTGAGGATGGCTTCATTATTGACACATCATCAGGACAGATACAGGCAAAGATGATTATTGATGCATCAGGGGCTGCATCGTCATTCAAAGCCCCATACCCCAAGCCGGAGCCAGAGCCGAAAAAGACGGCCCTGGCTGTAAGGACTTATTACAAAGGTGTAAAGGGCTTGCATCCTGAAAATTTCATCGAGCTTTATTTTCTTGAGAATATCCTCCCCGGATATTTCTGGATATTTCCTCTTCCGGATGGTCTGGCCAATATCGGGATCGGGATCAGGAAAGACGTAGTGTTGAAAAAGAAAATCAATCTTTCTGCCGTCATGGATGAGATAATTCGTAACAATCCATTGGTTTCACCCCGTTTCAGGGATGCGGAAAGGCTGGGGAAACCGGCTGCCTGCCGTTTACCACTTGGAAACCCCCGCTTCAGGATAGCCGGTGAAAGATATATGCTTGCAGGTGATGCGGCACATCTTGTTGACCCCCTGACGGGAGAAGGCGTTGGCAATGCCCTCTATAGTGGATTTATCGCTGCCGAGCAAGCCATTGACTGCTTCAATGAAAACCGCTTTGATGATGCCTTTATGTTAGCTTACGGTCAGCGTATCAGGCGGGTACTGGGCAAGGAAATGAGTATCAGCACGAATTTCCAGAAAATGCTGAAGTATCCCCGTATGGTTAAGTGGATTGCTAAAAGGGCAGATGGCAATAAGCATATTCCCGGATTGATGTCGTCGATGTTCACAGACCTTGATCACCGGAAGAAGTTGTTGAATCCGATATTTATTCTTAGAGTTCTGATGAATCGGTAATGCTGGAATTACTGTGCGACTTATTGGTAGTAGGCAGCAAGTAATAATTCAAAACTTGAAACTTGAAACTAACTCAACACTCAA
>JAGLYE010000076.1 GCA_023132505.1 Bacteroidales bacterium
GTATAACGGGGCATCTTTTCCTTTATCCATGATATACTCAAAAGCTTCCAGTGCAGCATCGTAATCATTATTTGCAAGGGCCAGCTCAGCCACGTTCAATACAGTGTAACCATCTTCTCTGAACCTCCTGTCGAGGGAGCGCGCCTGGATAAAAGCGAATGAAAAATCTTTTTGCTGAATAGATAGCCAGAGCAGGAGTTCGTTCAGGTAAACCTCTTCCGGCGATTCCTGGTACCTGGCAAGCATACTTTCCCTCAGGATGTCGGGCAGGTTGTGTTCAATGTCCCTCACCATAGCAGTTTGCAGACGGTTTTGGACATCTTCCTTTGCTTCAGGAAAACTGGCAATATGATCCAGGAAAGTCTCCACCATCTCATAATAGTTGCCGTTTCTTTCATACATAGAGGCAAGCTCAATATCGAAAGTGTATTCTCCCTTCATCAGCTTTTTGCCCTGCTGATAGGCCCTGATGGCATATTCAAGCTGGTTCCTGAAATAAAAAGCATTGGCTATCTGTTTGATCTCATGGACATTGGCCGGCAAGCTGTTGATAACATCTTCAAAGGTTTTATGTGCTTTCCCGGTTTCAGATGCCTGAATGTAGATAAATCCCAGGTCAACCCTGTAACGCAATTGCCGGGGGTTTTTCCTTAAATGCTTTTTTATAAGTTTTTCAGCATCCCTGAAATCCCGAAGTTCCGTCATTGAGTATAAGGCATAGGTATAGTTGGTATGGTTGGGATCTTTGTCGTACAGCTCTTTGAATATTTCCAGTGATTTTTCATACTGATGGTTCTGGTAATACTGAATGCCAAGCCGTTGCTTTTTCCGGCTCTTGTTTAGCTCCTCAATATTGGAACGTATCTCCACCTGTGCAAAAAGTGCCTGTGTCCCGGCAGTGAGGATGAGTAATATAAGGATATGTCGGAGTAAGCTCATAAGAAATATAACAATGCTGTATAGTCTGTGCCGGCTTTTAGAAATTACGAGATCAGCTCAAAGCCTGTATATGACCTGAGTGCTTCGGGGATGATTATCCCTGCAGCTGATTGGTTGTTTTCAAGCAGCGCAGCCACTATTCTTGGTAACGCCAGGGCACTGCCATTTAGTGTATGTGCCAGCTGTGTTTTGCCGTCTTCGCCCCTGAACCGGAGTTTCAACCGGTTCGACTGAAAGGCTTCAAAGTTTGATACGGAACTTACTTCAAGCCACTTCTTCTGTGCGGCAGAATACACTTCGAAGTCGTAGGTGAGGGCAGAGGTAAAGCTGATATCCCCTCCGCATAATTTCAGAATACGATATGGAAGCTCCAGCTTTTCAAGCAGGGACGTAACATAAGTGCGCATTTCCTCCAGTGTATCATAAGAGTTTTCAGGATGGCTGATCTGCACAATTTCCACTTTGTCGAACTGGTGCAGCCGGTTAAGTCCCCGCACATCTTTACCATAGGAACCTGCCTCCCGCCGGAAGCAGCTGGAGTAGGCCACATTTTTAATTGGGAAATCCTCAAGGCTCAGGATCACATCCCTGTAGATATTGGTTATGGGTACCTCCGCAGTTGGTATTGCATACAAATTATCTTCACCGATATAATACATCTGTCCATCTTTGTCGGGGAGTTGCCCCGTACCATAAGCAGAATCTTCGTTCACAAATAAGGGGGGCTGGTATTCACAGTATCCGGCCTTACGGGCTTCATCAAGGAAAAAATTGATAAGGGCCCGCTGAAGCCGTGCTCCTTTTCCTTTATAGAACGGGAAGCCTGCGCCGCTTATCTTGGCGCCCAGGTCGAAGTCGATGATGTCGTATTTTTTTGCTAATTCCCAATGCGGAATTGCATCTTCTGGAAGATCGGTTTTATGGTCTTTCGATTCAAGTACCTCATTGTCTTCCTCACTATTCCCGGCAGGCACCGAAGGGTGGGGGAGGTTTGGCAACAGCAGCATTTTTTCATCCAGCGCAGATTTTGCTTCTTCCAGGATGATCCCCAGGGCCTGTGTCTCTTTTTTCAGGCCAGCTGACTTTTCTTTGAGTGCACCTGCTTCGGAACCTTTACCGCTTTTAAACAGGATGCCTATCTCTTTGGCAAGTTTGTTCGCATCGGCAAGGCCGTCATCCATTTTTTTCTGGGTCTCCCGCCGCTTACGGTCCAGTTCCTGGATCTCCTCGACCAGTGTTTCAGCGTCGAAGTTTTTAATGCGGAGAAGCTCTATTACCCTTTGAGGGTTTTCATTGATAATGTTAAGTTGGAGCATATGGGATTTTTTTAACCCGACATAAAATTTTTATTATGCAAATATACAGAAGCATTTTAAAATTGATGCGACGGAGTGAGTAAAAAAAATCCCCTCCTGCACAGCAGGAAGGGATCTTCAAATCTTTATAATAGTAGTTTGTTACTTATTACCGTCAGTTTCTTCAACCACCACGTTAACATATGATTTATTATTCCTCCTTTTCCTGAATTCAACCTTGCCATCGGCAAGAGCGAAAAGGGTGTGGTCTTTCCCCATGCCTACATTGAGGCCCGGGTGATGTGTTGTCCCTCTCTGGCGAATGATGATGTTGCCTGCTTTGGCAATCTGCCCGCCGTAAATTTTAACACCCAGTCGTTTACTTTCTGATTCACGACCGTTATTCGAACTACCGGCACCTTTTTTATGAGCCATGATATAATAGTTTTAATGTATTTCTTTAATTATTTTTCTTCTTTCTTATCGCTATCAGCCTTTTTTGCCTTTGGTGCGGCTTTGGGCTTGGCTTCCTTTTTCGGGGCAGCCTTTTTAATCTCAGTTTTGGCAGCCGGCTTTACAGTTTTCGGCGCTGCCTTTTTTGTTGCAGTAGTTTTCTTTGGAGCAGCTTTCTTCACTTTCTTGTCCGCCGTAACTTTAGCGGAGGCGGGCTTCACCTTTTTAGTAGCTGCAACCTTAGGTTTAGTAGCTGCAACCTCAGGTTTTGGAGCCGTAGTCTTCGAAGATTTTTCAAGGATGTTTTCAATAACAAGCCTGGTCATATACTGTCTGTGGCCATTAAGCTTCTGATATCCTTTTCTCCTCTTCTTCTTGAAAATAAGCACTTTATCACCCTTCATATGTTCAAGGATCTTGGCGCTTACCAGCGCACCCTTGATTATCGGCGTGCCAACGTTTACTTTTCCGTCGTTATCGATCAAGAATACCTCGGAAAATTCAACTTTCGAACCTTCTTTTTCTTCCAGTCTGTGGACAAAGATCTCTTGTTTTTTCTCAACTTTGAACTGCTGTCCGGCTATTTCAACAATCGCGTACATTACTTTTTCTTTTTCTTATCTGTCAAAAATGGAGTGCAAAATTAGTAAAAAAAATTATTGTACAAAGGTTTTGTCTGTTTTTTTTGAGAATAAGTGCTTTACATTGACCAGATAAACGCCTCCGAGTATCAATAATGTCCATATCAGGTAGTTCCATTCAAATTGCTCGCCATCGAGGATGCCCCAGCCTATGGCCACAATCGGGATCATATAGGTAACCGAAGCAGCAAATAGCGCAGTGGTCATCTTGATCAGCATATTGAAAAAGATCAGTGCAAGGGCAGTGCCGACAACGGCCAGTATGCTTATATACCCAAGTCCGGTCCATGCTTCCCGACTGTAAGTTAACTGCTGCAGGAAACCGGTAAAGAAAAACAGGTAAATGCAAACTGGTAATCCAATGATCAAAAAACTAACCGCTGTGATCGAAACTGCATCGAGTTCAACCAGGTATGTTTTTATGATATTCACCGCTGCGGCGTAGAATACGGTTGCGATAAAAATATATGCCGCATAGCTGAAGTTTAAAATAAAGCCGCCATCTCCACTGAAATAGATCAATCCGATAGCGCCGGACAAACCTGCAAATACGCCGAGGATGTTAAAGTATTTTGGCTTCAGCCGGAAAAATGCAAGTCCGATCAGTAATGTGAATAATGTTGTGAGCGAGTTCAGTATCCCTGCCATATTACTGTCAATGCCGGTCTGTGCATGGGCAAAAAGAAAGGCCGGAGCTGCGTTGCTGATGATCCCCACGATGACCAGCACACCCCAATCTTTTCTTTTGACTTTCTTTAATCGCATGAGGGCAAGTGGCAGCAAAACAATAAAGGTGATCACAATCCGCAAAGCACCCACAATACTGCTGTCGTTGGAAAACCCTTCCAGCCCCTGCTTTATCAGGATAAAGGAACTGCCCCAGGTGAGCACCAGGCCGATAAGGATCAGCCAGGGAAGATAGTAATTACGGGATTGCTTCATGGAAGTGCAAATGTAGTAAAACCGTAATTAGTGCCTGGTTCCTAGTGCCTAGTTCCAAGTGCCTAGTGCCTAGTTCCAAATGATAAGTATAAATTATTAAGTGGCAAAGGGATTCCAGGTACTCCAAGTACTTCAAGTATTCCAAGTATTCCAAGTATTCCAAGTATTTCAGCCATTCTATATATAACAATGGTATCCACAATATTCCAATTGTTTTTTTTATATTTGCAGTGATAATCCTAATTATTAACTAAAATTTAATAGCAATGAAAAGAATTTTTCTCTCTCTCCTGGCTGTTGCTTTTCTGGGCACTACTACCTTTGCCCAAAGTGTAATATACCAGGATGATTTTGAGGCGTATACGGTAGGAGACTACCTGTGCATGCAAACTACTTACTGGACAACCTGGAGCAATGCTCCCGGTACAGCTGAAGATGCATTTATCAGTGATGACTATGCTTCCAGCCCGACCAAATCAGTGAAAATTGATGGTACTACTGACCTCGTTCTCCCCCTTGGTGATAAACAGAACGGGACTTTTGAAGTTGCTTTTAGTTACTTTATCGAAAGTGGTTATGGCGGTTATTATAACCTTCAGCACTATGAAGCCCCCGGTACAGAATGGGCCGTGGAGGTTTATTTTGCTTCCGACGGAACCGCTGAGATCAAAGCCGATGGAGCTACGATTGCTTTTACCTATGCTCCTGCTACCTGGATCGAGTTCGTAAACATGGTTAATATGGATGATGATATTGCCGAGATCTGGATGGATGGCGTTCTGCTGCACTCCTGGACATGGAGTACACAATCAGGTGGCGGATCAGGTGCCAACCAGCTTGGCGGCCTGAACGTTTATGCCGGTGCCCCTGGCAGCGATGACCCGCTCTTCTATATGGATGATGTAAGCTACGTGCAATTTTTTGAACCACTGGATTTTGAAGATTTTGAATCATACACAGTAGGAGATTATATCGCAGTGGAAAATCCTGAGTGGTGGGTAACATGGAGCAATGCTCCCGGTTCAGCCGAGGATGGCCTGATTGTTAATGATGAGGCGTTCAGCCCTACTAAATCACTTCAGGTTGAAGGCTCAACAGACCTTATTTATAAACTCGGCGACAAAACTGCCGGCGAATTTGATGTGAACTGGATGATGTTTGTTCCTACAGGATATGCAGGATATTACAACTTCCAGCATATGCAGGCCCCGGGCGTTGAATGGGCTGTTGAAGTTTATTTTAATACGGATGGCAGCGGTGAATTCAATGCTGACGGACAAACCATCGCCTTTACTTTTGACCATGACACATGGATGGACATCGATCACTATATCAACCTCGATGATGATGTGGCGGAAATGTATCTTGATGGCGTGATGATCCATTCCTGGACCTGGAGTACACAGGCCGGCGGTGGTAGTGGTGCCAATCAGCTGGGTGGTGTCGACTTCTTTGCCGGTGCACATACAGGCGAAACGCCATTGTATTATGTTGACGATGTTTTCTTCATGCAAACAGGTGGGGCTACCGACCCTGCTATCGAACTGCTTCCCGTTATGTTTGATGATACCATTGCACAAGGGACCACTGCCGATAAAGACCTGGAAGTTCACAACATTGGTGGTGCCGATCTTGAATACCTCATCTCTGTGGTTTATGATATAGTTGATAAAAAAGATGAAGTGATTATTCCTGCAAGCCATAGTATCTTCTTTGCCAAAGGAAATGCTGAACTTAGCATTATCGACCTTCCGAACCCGGGTGGTGCAGCTCCTCCTACCGACGATGTTACACTGCACTATGACGGTCCTAATGCCAGCGCTGTAGGGCTTACTGGTCCCAACGATTGGGAAGCTGCAGCTAAATTCCCTGCTTCAATGGTGAATCCCTATGCCGGCATGGAACTTACAAAGGTCAGGGTATATATCAATGATCCTGATCCTGCTGACGACCTTGCTATTAAAGTATATGGTATGAACCTCGATTACCTGCCGGGTGCCCTGCTGGTTGAGGAAGCATTTTCACCAATTCAAATCGATTGGAATGAGATCATACTGCCAACACCGATCCCCATAACAGGTGAAGACCTCTGGATCGCATGTTATGTAAACCAGACCACGCTGACACACCCGATAGGAACCGATGGAGGTCCTTCCGTTTATAACGGCGACTGGATCAGTACTGGTCCGGGCTGGGGACACCTCTATCCGGGTATCGATGCCAACTGGAACATACAGGGTATCCTCACAGGGAGTCCCATCGAAGCATGGCTTTCAACAGTCCCGGCTTCAGGTACTGTTGTTGCAGGCGAATTCGACGATGTTACCGTTACTTACGATGCCAGCGACCTGGCGTTCGGAATTTACTCAGCTAATCTGGTATTTACAACCAATGACCCGGAAAACCAATTCCTGGAAGTACCTGTTACATTGACAGTTGTTGATGGTACCGGTATCGGTGAAGGTGAAGCTTCACGTATCGAAATGCTGGTATATCCGAACCCGGCCAGGAATATTGTTAATGTACAGTCGAATCTTACGATCGACAGACTGAGCATTTATAACCATATTGGACAGGCTGTTGCCGAAGTGATTGTGAACAACAACACTGCCAGTGTAAGTGTTGATGGTATCGGGGCAGGTGTTTATTTTATCCGCATCGAAACCGCCAACGGATATACAACTCAGAAACTTGTGATTGAATAAATCAATTCATGGATAAGATCGAAAGCTCCCCGAATACTCGGGGAGCTTTTTTTTTGGCATGAGGAATAGGGTTCTTAGATAATATTGTTGTCATCCCTGTACGGGTTACGTAATTCGGTAACAGTTTTGTTTTGATGGTTTTACTTCGAGGCATTTAAATAGTGCCTCGACTTCGCTCGACCTTAAGTTGTCACCCCGAGCGAAGTCGAGGGGCCTCCTGCCTAAAATG
>JAGLYE010000077.1 GCA_023132505.1 Bacteroidales bacterium
CCCTGCCTGACAAGTACGTGTTTTGTCTCAGCAGGATCGACACCAATAAAGGCCATGACCTTTTACTTCATGCCTGGGACATTGTCAGAAAAGAGGTTTCTGATGTCGACCTGGTGATCGGGGGCGGGTCACCCAATCCAAAACCGAGGGAACTTGGCGTATTTGCTGCTATGGACAAGATCATTGAAGAAGCAGGTATGCAGGACAGGATAACAAGGATCGGCTATGTACCTGATGAAATGATGCGGCCATTTTACCAGCAGGCAGAGCTATTTGTGATGCCATCACTCTTCGAGCCTTTCGGCATGACCAGCCAGGAGGCCATGGCCTGCGGCACTCCCGTTGTGGCTTCAAAATTCGGGGGCATCAGGAATACGATCAGAAATGGATATAACGGATTCCTCGTGGACCCGTCGGACCCGCAAGAGTTTGCTGCGGCCATCCTTGAACTGCTCAGGGATGATAAAAAATGCAAAGAGATCGGTGACAATGCCTACAAGGTGATCCTGGAGGAATACAGCTGGGAAGCCATCGCCCACAGGCACCTTGAGTTTTATGATAACTATATGTAAAAGACCATGGATATTTTCAAAATGCTCACAGAGCTCAGCCTCGATGGAAAGCCAGCTGCGTTATGCACCATCATCAATACCAGCGGATCAACACCCAGAAAAGCCGGCAGCAAGATGATAGTGCGCTTTGACGGAAAAACTTTTGGCAGCGTTGGTGGCGGGAAACTTGAAGTGCAGGCTATCGAAGATGCGCTGATAGCCATCAAAACAGGAAATACAGCACTTAAAACGTACTCGTCAGGCGAAGATAACGACATGCACTGTTACGGGGAATGCCAGATATTCATCGACCCACTGCCCAATAATTACCCATTGATCATTTTTGGTGCCGGCCATGTCGGGCAAGCACTTGCAGGTATAGCTGGCAATTATGGGTTCAAGGTGAGTATTGTCGACCACAGGGAAGAACTGATTGATCATCTGCAAATTGAAGGGGCTCAGCTAATTAAGCAGGACTATACTTCCGCAATCGATGAACTGGATTTCACCAATAAAACTTTCATCGTAGTAAGTACTCCATCGCATGCCTTTGATGAAGAGGTAACCTTATTATGCGCAAATAAACCACATGCTTACCTGGGCATGATAGGAAGTAAGAAAAAAGTAGCCATAGCAAAAAAGCTGTTTGCAGAAAAAGGCCTCGACAGCAAATCTATAGAAAGTATTGACATGCCAATTGGGGTTCCTATCAATTGTGAAACTCCCAACGAGATCGCTATCAGTATCCTTGCCCGGCTCATTGATATTAAAAACCAGAAACAGCCCTGATGAGTATGCCGGAGAATAACATTCAATTCATTCTTGACGACCGGATCATCTCGCTTGATTTCAAAGATGGCGGGGCTATCAGACCGGATACAAACTTATTGGGTTATCTCCGTATTAGCGGTCATAGCAGTGTGAAAGAAGGCTGCGGTGAAGGTGATTGCGGAGCCTGTACTGTGGTTATTGCTGAAGCTGTACATGGTGAGCTTTCATATAAGGCTATCAATGCTTGTCTGGTTTTTCTCCCTATGATACATGGATGTCAGGTGATCACCACAGAGAACCTTTCATTCAGGCAGAATGGGAAATTGCAGTTACATCCGGTACAACAAGCCCTGGTCGACCATCATGGCAGCCAGTGCGGCTATTGTACTCCCGGAATAGTAATGTCCTTGTTTGCCTTATGGAAGAACCATTCACGTATTACTCCGGCCCTTGTAAAGGAAAGGCTTGCGGGAAACCTATGCAGGTGTACCGGCTACCAACCCATTATTGATGCAATCGTAGATCAATCAGGGAAAGCCAGGCATGACCACTTCAACGACACATCCGAAAAGATCACGAAGGATCTTATATCCATTCAGCAAAAAAGCGGGGATATTGTAATAAGCACTTCCGGCTTACTGTATTTAAAGCCGGCCTCACTCAGGGAAGCCCTTAAACTGCGAAAGAAGTATCCGGAGGCCACAATGCTCAGCGGCGCAACCGATATCGCTGTAATGGTGAACAAGCGTAAGCAGGAAATAAGTGCATATCTCGATATTTCATCATTGATGGATCTGAAATTTATTATTAAGGGTGATAAATATATCAGTCTGGGTTCTTGTGTAAGTATTCATGAGATGGGTGAAGGAATAAAAGATGATTTCCCCGCCCTGTTTGATATGATCGGCCTTTTTGGTTCTCACCAGATCAGGAACCTAGCAACGCCGGGAGGTAATATTGCAAGTGCCTCTCCCATCGGTGATCTGATCCCAGTGCTCATGGCCTATGGCTGTGAGCTGGAACTGCAAAATCAGGAGAGAAAAAGAACTATGCCATTGGAGCATTTCATAAAAGGATATCATTCAACAGAAATGGAGGAAGACGAACTGATCACAGCATTAATCCTCCCCTATCCCAATAAAAACAAGATGATCCGCTCTTATAAGGTTTCGAAACGCAAAGATGTAGACATATCAACTGTTTCATCTGCTTTTTTGCTAAGCCTGGATAAAAGTGATATGATCCAGGAAGCTAAATTATTCTTTGGCGGGATGGCCGCCACAACAATCAGGGCCGTAGAAACAGAGGATTACCTCATGGGTAAAAAATGGACAGAAGAGCTTGCTGTAAATGCTTCCGGGATCATACGGACTGAGTTCGAACCCATTTCTGATGCCAGATCAGCGGCAGAAAGCCGAAAAATAATGGCCGGCAACTTATTAATCAGGTTCTGGGAGGATACAGAAAAATAACAAATGGCACCACATAAAGAAAATAGTAAAAACAAGTCTGCAAGCCTTGAATCGTTTTCGGCCCATAACAGTGCGGTACAGCATGTTAGTGGTGAAGCTACCTTTATAAATGATATCAGCACCGGTACAAAAATACTATATGGACATATAGTGTACAGTCCCTATGCTGCTGCTGACATTTGTTCAATAAACCTGGAAGAGGCCATTGGCATGCCCGGTATTCACGCTATTCTTTCAGCAAAAGATATTCCCGGTGAGAATCAAATGGGTGCTGTTGTAAAAGATGAACCCTGCCTTGCAAAGGATGAGGTTGCATTCATTGGACAGGCTGTTTTGCTCATTGCGGCTGATGATAAGCGAGCAGCAATTGCAGCTGAAGAAAAGATCATGATCGAATACCGGCAAGTTGAAGCTGTACATACACTCACAGATGCAATAAACAAAAACCTGCTATTATCACCTGCGCGAAAGATCGAGGCAGGCGATGTGAACAAAGCCCTGACAGACTGTGACCATGTGCTCAGCGGGGAACTATTTACAGGCCCTCAGGAACACTGGTACCTCGAAACACAGAGTTGTTTGACGGTTCCGGTAGAAGGCAGGGAATTCAAGGTCTACAGTTCTACCCAACATCCTTCCGAAACACAGACGATCATTTCCGATGTGCTGGGTGTTTCGAAAAATTCCATTTCGGTGGAAGTCAGAAGAGTTGGAGGTGCCTTTGGTGGCAAAGAAACCCAGGCCAATCATATTGCAGCCTGGGCAAGCCTCCTGGCCTGGGAGACAAACTGCCCTGTTAAAATACACCTCGACAGGGATACCGACCAGATAATCACCGGGAAGCGTCATCCTTTCCTGTCAAATTACAAGATAGGGTTTTCAAGCGAAGGCTTGATCAAAGCATTTGATGTGGAGTTAAATGCCGATGCCGGCTCTTCTACCGACCTGACAAATGCCATTTTGGGGCGTGCCCTTTTTCATGTCGACAATGCATACTTCATCCCTAACCTGAGGGTTATTGGGCGGGCATGGAAAACCAACAAGCCCTCCAATACTGCTTTTCGTGGTTTTGGTGCCCCCCAGGGAATGGCCGTGATCGAACAGGCAATCGACCGCATGGCAAGGTTCCTGGGAAAAGACCCTGCCATGATCAGGAAAATCAACTTTTACGGCGAAACGAATAACAATATCACCCATTATGGAGAGGCTGTGGAAAACAACCGTTTACATAAGCTCTGGGATCAGCTTACTGAAAGTTCTTCTTACGAGGGAAAAATGGCTGCGGTACAAGACTTCAACATTGCACATAAATATAAAAAGAGGGGGCTGGCATTGACACCCGTAAAATTCGGGATATCATTTACCACCACTTTCCTGAACCAGGCCGGTGCCCTGGTCAATATTTATACTGATGGCAGCGTGATCGTCAACCATGGCGGTATTGAAATGGGGCAGGGATTGCATACAAAGATCAGGCGGGTTGCAGCCCTCGAATTGGGGATAGATGAGGCATTTATCAGACTGAGTCCAAGTTGTACCGACCTGGTCCCGAATACCTCTGCCACCGCCGCATCCTCAGGTGCTGATATGAATGGCATGGCCGTAAAAAATGCCTGTCTGAAATTAAAGTCACGCCTGGCAGAAGCCTTCATCAATAAAATGGCCGGTACCGGCATGCCGGATATAGATAGTATCCAATTTGAAAACAACAAGGTATTCTTCAAAGAGAAGAAAGGCATATCAATATCATTTCAGGAACTTGTCAATATTGCTTACCACGAAAGGTACAGCCTGAGTGCAACAGGCTTTTATCGCACCCCCGACATATATTTTAACAGGGCTGAAGGCAAAGGAAGGCCATTTCACTATTTTGCCTTCGGGATGGCGGTATCTATGGTAGAAGTAGATACTCTGACCGGCTATGTCAGGCTTATGAGTTCAGATATACTGCATGATGTGGGCGATTCACTTCACCCCATGATAGACATGGGACAGGTACGCGGAGGTTTTATCCAGGGTGTGGGATGGTGTACAACCGAAGATATTAAATACGATGCAAAAGGGATGATACTCAATCATTCACCCGACACATATAAAATTCCAACTATTATGGATATCCCTGAGGATTTTATTGTAAACCTCATGGACCATGTGCCAAATCCCAACACCATAAGAAAAAGCAAAGCTGTAGGCGAGCCTCCGTTCATGCTTGCATTTTCGGTTTGGCTGGCCATAAAAGATGCGATAAGTGCAACAGCCGGGCATAAAAAAGAGCCCGGATTTTCATTACCAGCCACAAATGAAGTAATATTGCAATCCATTGAAAAACTCCGAAAATAAATCAGAGTAATAACTCTCATCTATGATCTTCCTGATTCTAACGATACTGCAATCTACAGCAATTTTTGCTGTAATGAAGCTGTTTAACAGATTCAAAATCGACAACTGGCAGGCTATCACTATCAATTATATTATTGCTAGTATTTTGGGTTATATCATCTACAAAGGGGAGATCAGTGCTTCCCTGATACTTGAGAAAAGCTGGTTCGAATTTGCTATTATCCTGGGAATCACCTTTATTGGTACATTTTTCATATTTGCTTTGTCATCTCAGAGGGTGGGCGTGGCGCTCACATCGGTAGCCAGTAAAATGTCGGTGGTTATTCCTGTTATAGCAGGTCTGATACTGTTGAATGAAAAGATCACCTTGTTGGCCGGCATCGGGGTTGGCATTGCACTAATTGCATTTTATCTCACTCTGGGAGGGGGCGCCAATAGGTCTTTCCCCCGAAAGTATGTGATCTTTCCCTTATTGCTTTTCCTGGGAAATGGTATCAATGATACCATTATGAAGTATTCAGAGCATCATTTTGTTGAAGATACTAACGACCTTGTTCTCTTTCTCTCTGTAATATTTACGGCTGCTTTGATCCTGGGATTGATTATCAGCACAAAAAGGTATATTGATCAACGATACAGCATCTCTTTTCGTAACATAATAGCAGGTATTGTCCTTGGCTTACTCAACTTTGGTTCTACCTTTTACATTTTAAAGTCGATGGGTATCTACGAAAGTTCTGTTGTCTTTCCTGTTGCAAATGCCGGTATCGTATGCCTCAGCGCACTTGTCGGCTTTTTCTTCTTCAGGGAAAAGCTGAGCCGGCAGAACTGGGCCGGCATCATTATGGCTATACTGGCCATTCTGTTAATCGCCAATGCATGACAAAACATGATGTTCGATGATACATATCACAGCATTGCTGCCCCATCTAAAGGCCTGTACAAAGATAAGGGGAGTAAATTCATTGCCCTTGCATATCCAGTCAAGACTGAAGAGGAAGTTAAAATAAAACTGGCTGAAGTCCGCAGGGAATATCATGATGCCAGGCATCATTGCTATGCATACGTACTGGGTTTTGATAAATCGGCGCACAGGTATAATGACGATGGAGAGCCTTCGGGTACTGCCGGCAGGCCTATCTTCGGACAGCTACAGTCGAAAGACCTAACCAATGTTCTGATGATCGTGGTAAGATATTTTGGGGGAACTAAACTAGGCGTGTCCGGACTCATTGCTGCCTATAAAACAGCAAGCCAGGATGCCCTGGAAGCAGCTGATATCCTAAGCCTCACCGTGAATGACGTGTATGAGCTATCATTTGAATACCCCCTGATGAATAAGGTGATGCGAGTAGTAAAAGATGACGACCTGAAAATTGTTGACCAGGACTTCCAGATCAGCTGTAAACTCAGCTTTCAGGTGAGGAAGAATTTCAGCAATCGGATTTACGAAAGATTCAGTAAGATACATGGAGTAAAAATCCATTATTTAAAGACAGTCTGACTTCAGATAAAGGAATTACAATAACATTTATAAAAAAAATGTCAAAAAAATGCACTTTTTTCTCAGGGAAAAATGCCAGGAAACAACGAAGGAATTTATTGCAAACATTGTATTAATCTCAGCCAATACCGTGTTTTTCAGAATTATATAGGGAAGTCAATCATTAAATGCGAAGGCACCCTTTTAGATACGACATTTTTTTTAATAAGTCAATAGCACATAGTGTTTTTTTTTAACTTTTTTTAATTCATATTTGTTAACTATTTTGAATTACGAGATACTAGATTTAAAAACCGGGAAATTAAACTGCTTATAGCAGTACTTACGAATAACAAAATACTTAAATCTATTAATATTTTCGATTGCGAATGGAAAAGATTGCCCTTGAGGTCTGGGAAAACTGTCTTAAAATTATTAAGGATAACATCCATTACCAAAGTTTTAAAACCTGGTTTGTTCCTATTCAGCCTCTGAAGCTCGAAAATAATGTACTTACCATTCAGGTACCCAGCCAATTCTTTTACGAATGGCTTGAG
>JAGLYE010000078.1 GCA_023132505.1 Bacteroidales bacterium
ATTCTTCCAGTGTTTCACCTTTCCAGGCAAAAATGGGAACCTTTGAATCACGTACCACCGCAGCAGCGGCATGGTCCTGGGTGGAGAAGATATTGCAGCTTGCCCACCTGATATCAGCACCCAGTATCTGCAAGGTTTCAATCAAAACAGCAGTTTGTACTGTCATGTGCAGCGAACCGGTGATCCTGGCGCCCATTAACGGTTTGGTGTTCTGATATTTCTCTCTCAATGCCATCAAACCTGGCATTTCTTTTTCGGCGATCTCAATCTCTTTCCTGCCCCAATCGGCCAGATTAATATCCTTGATCTTATAATCGGTCATTGTAGTTGTCATTACCTGAGTCATATTGTTTTCAATTTTGGGACTGCAAAATTAGGTAATTTTCGGGAGATAACCAAGGTGAGAAGTCGACAGTTGACGGTAGGCAGTAAGCAGGTGGCTGTAAAAATAATGGCATCTAAATTAACTCAACCCTCAACCCCCAACCCTCAACCCTCAAAACTCAACACTCAACACTCAACCCTCAAAACTCAACCCTCAAAACTCAGAATGAATTATCTTTGCACTAACAAACAATCCCGATGCCGCTATATACCAATAGAAATCTCAGTAACCATTCCCAGCTGGTAGTATGGGAGATTAATGAATCTCCGGACTGGTTTTTAGCTGAACTTAAGCTTGATGATGATGAGGTTAAGAAGTATAATGGTTTCAGGACTGATCAGCGAAGGGTACATTGGCTTGCATATCGCTATGTTTTGAAAAATATTGTAGGCAAGGGAACTGAGATCAGGGTTAGATATGACCAGCACAGCAAACCTTTTATTGATCTCCCTGATTACCATATTTCAGTTTCTCATTCGGGGAAGTTTGCCACGGTAATCATCAGCAATAAATATCAGGTTGGTATCGACATTGAACAGATCCATCCCCGTTTGCATAAGGTTGCAGAGAAGTTTATGAGTTATGAGGAGGCAGGCCATGAAATGGAGACTTTGACAACGGAGCACCTTTGTTTGCACTGGTGCGCAAAAGAGGCACTTTATAAGCTGTTTGGTGAAAGAAAGCTTGATTTCAGAGAACATATCAGGATCATGGAACCCCCCACCGGGCATGAAGGCTTATTCAAGGGAATGATAATGCAGGAAGGAATGGAACATCATTACCACTTGTATTCGGAGAAAGTTGAGGATTATTTTCTTGTATTTGCAATAGACACACCTGAAAAGTAACCCCTTATGGAGGTAGGCCTGAAAGGCTTCCCAAACTCCCGATTTTCGTATATTTGTCACTTAAAGTTTAGTGATCATGGACATTTACAGCCTGATATTCGGTAAGGGGGAAAAGCAATTTGCGGTTCTTTTGGATCCGGAGAAATGCGACCATAAGGTCATAAAGAACCTTATTGCCCTGGCAACTGTTTCTGCAGTGGATTACATACTCGTTGGCGGCAGTTTGCTTGTCAACGATAACCTGGATAAATGCATCAGGCTGATCAAGGATGAAACCCATCTTCCGGTGATCCTTTTCCCCGGGAGTGAAATGCAGATCAATGGCAATGCAGATGCGATCTTGTTGCTTTCACTCATTTCAGGCCGAAATCCTGAATTATTGATCGGAAAGCATGTAATTGCTGCACCATATATCAAAGCCAGCCGTCTGGAAGTTATACCCACCGGCTATATCCTTGTCGAAAGTGGCAATTCAACTACTGCATTATACATGAGCAATACCATGCCCATACCCAGGGATAAAAACGATATTGCTATCAGTACAGCCATGGCCGGAGAGATGCTTGGGATGAAACTCATTTATATGGATGCAGGCAGTGGGGCGCTATACCCGGTCCCTGTTTCCATGATCAGGAAAGTGAAAGAGCAGATCTCAGTTCCGCTGATCATAGGCGGAGGCATCAGCAGTCCGGAATTAGCATACGAAAGCTGCCGGGCAGGTGCTGACATAATCGTGGTCGGGACAGCTATCGAGAAGGATGTGGAACTGATCAAGGATATTTCAGCGGCTGTAAAAAAAAGGTGATTATTGTACAGGGTGCAGGGTGCAGGGTTCAGGGTGCAGGGTGATTATTAAACAATTTGGGTCAATGCCTTATGAAACGATCAACACTTCTTCTTTTTGCACTTTTATTAACCTTCCCTTTTTGTGGGAGCGCCCAGCTTACAGATATTTCAAAGATCAGTGAGGAACTTACAGAGCGGCCATGGCTCGATAAAAGTATCCATGAACTTTACGGATACAAGATCACAAAAGTTTTTGGTGAACGTATTGCGATGCAACGTCATTCCAACCTCGGCTCCCTCACTACCATGGCTTACCTTGATCAGCAACAGCTTCTGGCCGGGCTTGATACTATGGATATCTCGAAAGAAAAAAGGGCTGAGCTAACTGAAAAATACAAGAATGAAGCAGCCGGAGGTGCTGTTCAGATATTTATCACGAGGTCAACAGAAAGCCGGGCGAATTTCAAATGGTTTTTCATTGTGATCAGGGGAACAGATGATAATGAGAAGATCATGGAGATCGATCTGGATTATCAGGCATCACAACTGCCCGAAGCAAATGGATGGTGGAATTACACTACAGTGCTGTTGCCAAAAGATGTTGACTTCCCCTTTTATGTATACGTAAACGACAGGCAAAGCCAGTACCTCTCTGATTTCAAATTCATGGTTGTTCAATAACAAGTGAAAGAATTATCTGTTTGGCTGTAACTGGTTACTAGCAACCAGAAACCAGTAACCAGAAACATTTTTACTATCTTGCACCTTCATTTTAAAACCAGGAAAACATGATGAAAAATAACCTTGTTTTGCTCATTATTGCCCTTCTATTATCATCTGCAATTTTCTCTCAGGATAAGAAGCTGACTATTGAGGATGCTTCCTATATGAACCGTGATATCATGCCCGAGTCTATAAGTGGGCTTAAATGGATGGGAAGCACTTCATTGTTTTCATTTAATGAAGATAATGAGGTGATGGCATCAAAAGCAACCACAGCAAAACCTTTCAGGCTTTTTGGCCTGGATGACATAAACAGTAGCCTGAGAAAACTGGAAGAGGATACACTCAGAAGATTGCCTTCATTTACCTGGCTGGATGATAATTCCGCTTATTTTATTGCAGGCAACAAGGTTTACATTTATAATATAAGCTCTAAACAGATCCGTGAATTAAACGATTATCCGGCTGACGCAGCAAATACTGACCTGGATAAAAACACTTTTGCAATGGCTTATACCATTGAAAACAATCTCTATATTGCTTTCGAGGGCAGGCAGATTCAGATTACCAAGGATGAAGATCCGGAGATTATAAATGGCCAGACTGTTCATCGCAACGAATTTGGGATCAGCGGAGGTACCTTTTGGTCACCCTCGGGAAATTATCTTGCCTTTTATCGAAAAGATGAAACCATGGTGTCTGATTATCCGCTTGTGGATGTTGATGCAAGGGTAGCTGAATTGAATAGCATCAAGTATCCCATGGCCGGTATGGCTAGCCATGAGGTTACGCTAGGGGTTTATAATGTTGGATCTGCTAAGGTAAGTTTTCTCAAAACCGGTGAGCCTGCCGACCAGTATCTGACCTGCGTTACCTGGGGGCCAGATGAAAGATTTGTTTACATCGCTGTGCTCAACCGCGATCAGGATCATATGAAAATGAATAAATATGACATCCGTACCGGAAACCTGGTAAAGACACTTTTCGAGGAAAAAAGCGATAAGTATGTGGAGCCGGAGGATGATCTGGCCTTCCTCAACCATAACAAAGACCAATTCATCTGGGTCAGCGAGCGCGATGGTTTCCGGCATCTATATCTGTATAATTCTGAAGGCGACCTGATAAAACAACTGACTTCGGGAGAATGGGTTGTTCGCAAACTGCTGGGTATAGGGCCAAAAGATAAGTATGCTTATTTTACAGCCACAAAGGACAGCCCGCTGAACTCGGATGTATATGCGGTAGAGCTGAAGTCAGGAGATATTACTAAGATCAGTGGTGGAAACGGCACTCATTATGCCATACTCAACAAAAATGGCAAATATTATATCGACATATTCAGCGATACCACAGTTGCCAGGGAATATTCCGTGATGAACACAAAGGGCAAGCTGTTGCAGGTATTGCAAAAGAATGAGAATCCGCTTTCAGATTATGACCTGGGCAGTATGTCGATCTTCAGCATCAAGGCTGATGATGGTACTGATCTTTATTGCCGGATGATCACCCCTCCCGGTTTTGATCCCGAGAAAAAATACCCGGTGCTGGTTTATGTTTACGGCGGCCCGCATGCCCAGCTGGTGACCAACTCCTGGCTGGGAGGGGCATCCCCCTTCCTCTATTATATGGCACAGGAAGGTTATGTGGTATTTACGCTTGACAACCGTGGCTCGGCCAATCGCGGTCGTGACTTTGAACAGGCCCTCTTCAGAAATATGGGAACCATAGAAGTTGAAGACCAGGCTGATGGTGTTGAATACCTGAAATCACTTTCGTTTGTCGATCCGGACAGAATAGGCGTGACCGGCTGGAGTTATGGAGGTTTCATGACCATCTCCCTTATGCTTAAACAAGCTGACGATTTTAAGGTAGGTGTCTGCGGTGGCCCTGTTACTGATTGGAAATACTATGAAGTAATGTACGGGGAGCGTTATATGGACACCCCCGAATCAAACCCTGATGGTTATGAAGAAGCCAGCCTTCTGAACCATGCCGATAAATTAAAAGGCGACCTGCTGATCATTCACGGTACCTCCGATCCCGTTGTGGTATGGCAGCATTCACTTAGCCTGATCAAAAAGTTCATCAGTGAGGGTAAACAATTTGATTATTTTGTTTATCCGGGACATGGACATGGCGTAGGTGGTATGGACCGCTTACACCTGAATGCGAAAATGGCGAAGTACCTTATCGACCATCTTTAGTCGAAAAGACAAATTTCATAAAAGAGATTGTTCGCCAAGTTTTACAGTTAGTTCAATTATATATCCATTAAGAATGATGCCTGATCCGGGAATTAATGTGAATCACCACGGGTAATGTTCTTTATAATCTACTTCCTGGGGTCGTAATCTTCAGGAACCGGAACAAGCCCGTTTTGCTTTACGTAGTTTGTGTAGCCTGCTTTAAGAGCCGCAACTAATTCAGACATTTCTCCGGCGAGATTATTAATTTCTGAAGCGTACACCCTCACTGGCCAACTTGTCAATGTTTGGCGTCTGCACTTCACTGCCAAAGGCTACTATATCTCCGAATCCTATCAATTAGATTTATCTGAGTAAAGTGGAAAGTAACATAATTGTATTGAATGAATTTATTTTGTATTTTCGTTATGGCGTTTTTGTATAGCAGTGTATTACAGTGTATTGCACTTAATATTATTCTACCATAAGATAAATCAATTATTTTAACATCAGCCTGATGAGTAAAAACCTGTAAAAACAAAGTCTTTTCTTATGAAACATTTTAATAAGTATTATCGATTTGCTTTTGTATCGGTATTAATTTCCATCTCGTCAATGCTCTCAGCCCAAACAGATGACTCTGAGCTTGCAAAAAAAGTTCAAAACCCGGTTAGTGATTTGATCAGTATACCTTTTCAAAATAACATTGGTTTTAATTATGGTCCGGAGGAGAAGGTATTCAATGTGATGAATATTCAACCGGTTGTTCCCTTCTCAGTTGGAGCAAACTGGAACCTGATTACACGTACAATAATACCAGTTGTTTCAATGCCGGAATTGATGCCTTCAGGAAACCGCACATCAGGATTAGGAGATATAAATATAACAGCTTTTCTATCTCCATCAAAACCTAAAAAACTTATTTGGGGAGTTGGGCCATGTATTTTGATTCCTTCAGCAACAGATGAAATGTTAGGAACCGGCAAATGGGCTGTTGGTCCTTCTTTTGTGCTTATACATATGTCAAATAAGTGGGTATATGGTTTTTTAATAAACAATGTGTGGTCGTTTGCCGGAAATGGCACGCGTGCAAATGTTAACCAAATGGTTCTTCAACCGGGTGTAAACTATAATTTTAAAAAAGGAACTTACATTACAATGTCTCCTATTATAACTGCCAATTGGGAAGCCAAATCCGGTAATCAATGGACAGTTCCACTCGGTGGTGGATTTGGTAAAATTGTAAGGTGGGGCAAGTTACCGTTTAATTTATCGGCACAAGGTTTCTACAATGTTGTAACTCCTGATTATGGTGCCGACTGGACGCTAAGACTGCAAATACAAATGCTATTTCCAAAATAAACTGTGAATCTAATCTTAAATTAATTAACAAAAAGCAACCTGCCAGATAAGAAAGGTTGCTTTTTGTTAATGCTTAAAGGTATTTAATTCCCGTCGAAACCTATCTTTGATTGCGGTGGGAACTTTTTAAGAACCTCTTTATACCTGTCAGCTTCAGCACCTATCATCACAGCAACAGGGATATGTCTTACACCTGCGCTTACATCTTCCTGCGGATTGGTATACAGGTTGATAGCAGTAGCACCCCCGGTATTTGTTATTATTGCCCCACTAAAGCCTCCGGTATATCCACGATTGAAAATGGCATTCTGGAGCTCAAGTGTAATATGCACTTTAAATTCATCGATACGGACTGCCGATAAGTATTGATTTAAAGTATAGATCCGGCTATACCGGTTTGATTGTCCTTCATCTGCTAATAAAAATGATGTTTGGTCAATACCATCAACATAGCGGTCTTTTCCCACTCTTTTGCTCAAATCTTCATTTTTCATTCCGGCTAGCGATATGCAGGTATTGAACAGGTCAGCAAGATCAAATAATCCATCTGACTTTTTTGAAGAAATTACATCTTTCCAATAAACAAAAGTCGGGACACGTGTTCCACCTTCCCAGGAAGAACCTTTTGAACCTCTGAATGGAGTACGTCCATGTGGGGGTACTTCTGCTTCAGGGCCATTGTCGGAGGTAAAGAAAATAATAGTATTTTCCAGCTGACCTGTCTCTTCCAACACTTTAACAAGCCTGCCAAAGATATCATCAATTTCAACCAT
>JAGLYE010000079.1 GCA_023132505.1 Bacteroidales bacterium
TATCGCCGGTATGAATGCCCATGGGGTCAAGGTTCTCCATGTTGCAGACCGTGATGCAGTTGTCGAAGCGATCCCGGACGACCTCGTATTCCACCTCCTTCCATCCCTTCAGGGACTCCTCAATCAGCACCTGCCCCGAATATGAGAAGGCTTTATCTGTCAGGGTGATCAGTTCATCATCATTATGGCAGAATCCACTGCCTTGTCCTCCAAGGGTATAGGCTGCACGGGTAATCACGGGATAATCAAGCTTTTTTACAGCCTGCAGTGCCTCTTCGGTGGTGTTTACCGCGATGCTCCTGGGAGTTTTAACATCTATCTCTTTGAGTTTATCTACGAAATTCTTTCGGTCTTCAGTATCGATGATTGCTTGTATCGGTGTTCCCAGTACCTGGATATAATTTTTTTCCAGGACCTTATTTTTGAATAGCTCTATCCCGCAGTTCAGGGCTGTCTGACCTCCAAAAGATAATAGTATCCCTTGTGGTTTTTCCTTAATGATTACTTTTTCAATGAAAAAAGGCGTTACAGGCAGAAAATATATCTTATCGGCAATTTCTTCCGATGTCTGGACGGTTGCGATGTTTGGGTTTATCAGAACAGTTTCAATATTTTCTTCTTTCAGGGCTTTCAATGCCTGGGAGCCTGAGTAGTCAAATTCACCCGCTTCTCCTATCTTCAGGGCTCCTGAACCGAGTACCAACACCTTTTTTATCTCACTCTTCATATTATTCCCTTATAACAGTTTGATGAATTCATCAAATAAAAAATCCGTATCCGTAGGTCCGCTTGAGGCTTCAGGGTGAAACTGGACTGAAAAAAAAGGTTTGCTTTTATGCCTGATCCCTTCATTGGTCCCGTCATTAATATTTACAAACCAGGGTTCCCAATTGCCTGAGAGAGATTTCTCGTCGACTGCGTATCCATGGTTTTGTGATGTGATGTATGCTTTTTTTGTTCCAACAAGTATTACAGGCTGATTATGTCCCCTGTGCCCATATTTGAGTTTATAGGTTTGACTGCCTGAGGCAAGTGCCAACAGCTGATGTCCCAGACAAATCCCGAAAATGGGCTTATTTTTTTGCAAGGCAAGTTTAAGGTGGTCAATCGTTGCACTGCACATCTCAGGATTTCCAGGTCCGTTGGAGATGAACAGCCCGTCATAATCCTCTTCCAGGAAATTCTGGTCCCAGGGAACCCTTATCACTGTTGAATCCTTTTGCAGAAAATAACGGATGATATTATTTTTTACTCCACAATCGACCATTAGTATTTTATGCCTGCCATCACCATAGGTTTTTTTCTCTCTGGTGCTTACATCTGCCACCAGGTTGATGGTATTGGGATCAATCTGATCGCAATCCTGCCCATTGATGATTACTTTGCCCAGCAGGGAGCCCTTTTCTCTAATTATCTTTGTAAGTGCCCGTGTATCGATGCCATATATTCCGGGCACCTGGTTATTTTTGAGCCATTCATCCAGGCTCTGGGCTGCATTCCAATGGTTGTATTTGAACGAATAATCGGAGATGATCAATGCCGATATATGGACCTTATCGGATTCAAAATACTTTAGTAATTCATTTTCGATTTTTTGCCCGGGCACGCCATAATTACCGACAAGAGGGTAGGTAAGCGTGAGTATCTGGCCTTTATAGGAAGGGTCAGTCAGGCTTTCCGGGTATCCTGTCATGGCTGTGTTGAAGACCACTTCACCGGAAACAGAACCCTTATACCCAAATGAATATCCGTTAAAGATGGTGCCGTCTTCCAGGATGAGTTTTGCGTCAGGGTTTTGATGCATTTTTCTTTATGAATATTTCAAATAAAGGTAAAAAAAAAGCGACTCATGTGAGCCGCTTAATTAATTATTTAAGGTTATGTTTTTTGACGAAATCGTCGAGAAGTCCTTTGAGGTCCGGATACCCGATTTCCTGCAGATCGTAATATACCCTGGTGTTGGGTTTATTGATCTTGATGATCCTGTTCAGGTCGATAGGGGTTCCGATCACAACGGCATCGCATTCAACATTATTAATAGTTGTTTCAAGGTCTTTGAGTTGCTCTTCACCATATCCCATTGCAGGAAGCAATGTTCCGATATTAGGATAGATATTAAAAGTTTCGCTGAGTTTGCCAACGGTGTAGGGGCGTGGGTCAACCATCTCTGCGGCACCGAATTTCTGTGCGGCAACAACACCGGCACCGATCTTCATCTCACCGTGAGTAAGGGTTGGTCCATCTTCAACAACGAGTACCTTTTTACCTTTGATCATTGAAGGGTCATCAACCGTGATCGGTGATGCGCCATCGACGACAATAGCACCGGGGTTAACCTTTGCTATATTGTTTCTTACTTCTTGTATCCCGTCAGGGCAGGCGGTGTCTATCTTGTTGATGACAACTACATCAGCCAGTCTGAGGGTAACCTCTCCGGGATAGTATGTAAGTTCATGTCCTGCACGGTGTGGGTCAACTACAGTGATGTTCAGATCAGGAGTATAAAATGGGAAATCATTGTTTCCACCGTCCCAGATCACAACATCGCATCCGTCCGGATCTTGCTCAGCTGCACGAAGGATGGCTTCATAATCAACGCCGGCATAGATCACGTTTCCGCGAACCACGTGCGGCTCATACTCTTCCATTTCTTCAACAGTACACTTATGTTTGGCAAGGTCATCTACGGTGGCAAAACGCTGGACTTTCTGTTCAACGAGGTCACCATAAGGCATTGGATGACGAATGGCAACGACTTTCAGTCCTTGCTCCATAAGGAGTTCAATTACTTTTCTGGAAGTTTGGCTTTTGCCACAGCCTGTTCTGGTTGCGCCCACTGCGATCAACGGTTTGGTTGATTTTACCATGGTGTCTTTGGGGCCCAGTAGCATGAAGTTTGCACCGGCAGCATTAACGATGGCGCTCATACTCATTACTTTTTGATAAGTAACGTCGCTGTATGAGAATACACATTCGTTAACTTTAAGTTCTTTAATGAGTTTTGGGAGGTCTTCTTCTGCAAAAATCGGGATACCATCTGGGTAAAGGTCACCGGCAAGTTCGGCCGGATACTTCCTACCATCGATATCGGGAATTTGCGCAGCAGTGAAGGCAACAACGTTAAAGTCTTCATTACCGCGAAAATAGGTGTTGAAATTGTGAAAGTCTCTTCCTGCAGCACCGATTATGATCACATTACGTTTCATAATAGAATTCCCCTTTTATTAATTGGCCATAAGCCATGTTAGATTTTTTTTGCAAAATTAGGAGTTTAAGTTGAGAATCAATGAGATTGCCCCGAATATTTTTTTATATTGGGCGAAAGGATTGCTAAATGGCAGGAAATTAGATTGTTAGCTAAGGGTTGCCAACCTTATTAAGGTTGGCAACCCTAAATTAAAATTGTGACATTTTTGTTTTTTTGGTATTAATATAATAAACGCAGTATCATGCCTACCAAAAAAATCTTAACTCCACTTCTATCTGATAATTACTATCATATTTTTAACAGGGGTAATAATGGTGAAAAGATATTTTATACAGATGAGAATTATCGATTCTTCATAAATAAGTATTGGGTTTTATTAAGTCCGTTCGTAGAAACTTATGCATATTGCTTAATCGGTAATCATTTTCATTTTTTGATAAAAGTAAATGATAGCCTGGAAGAGAACTATCATTTAAAGATTAGCCATCAATTCAGGCGATTTTTTCAGTCATATGCTCTATCAATAAATAAACAGGAATGCAGATCAGGAAGCCTATTCAGGAAAAATTTTAGAAGAATTCATGTGACAGATATGGATTACTTAAAGAGGTTAGTCTTTTATATACATTTTAATCCGCAGAAGCACCAAATAGTACAGGATTTCAGGACATACCGCTATAGCTCCTATCCACAAATTGTGAATGGGCAGATGGATTCTAATGTCAAACGAAAAACAGTAGTTGCCTGGTTTAATGACCTTGAAGATTTCCTGAATTACCATAATGTGATGCATGATGAAAGGAAAATTAATAGAATAAGCCTGGAAGATGATTAGGGTTGCCAACCTTATTAAGGCTGGCAACCCTAATAAGGTTGGCAACCCATATTAATAATTACCTTAATTTTGCTTTCTGAAGAAAAAATAAAATGATCGAAACCACCATACGCAACCATGCGGCACAGGCAATCAATGTTCTTTATTCTGCCAATGTTGCCCCGGAACATGTCATAATACAGAAAACAAGAAAGGATTTTGAAGGTGATTTTACAATCAATATCTTTCCTTTCCTGAAAGTCAGCCGTGAGAAGCCTGATGTGACTGCTGAAAAGATTGGCAACTACCTGCTTGAACAGATCCCGGAACTGGAGGATTTCAATATCATTAAAGGCTTTCTCAATATCGTTGTAGGAAACCTTTTCTGGACAGGATTTCTGTCAGAAAACTATGGGAACAGGCAGTATGGGAAACAAGAAAAAACTGCCGGCCGACCAGTGGTTATTGAATACTCATCTCCTAATACCAATAAGCCATTGCACCTCGGTCATGTCAGAAACAACCTGATTGGATGGTCAGTGGCAAAGATACTTGAAGCAAATGGAAATGATGTGGTGAAAGTGAATCTTGTGAACGATCGTGGCATACATATTTGTAAATCAATGCTTGCCTGGGAAAAGTGGTTCATGGATGCGAGCCCCGACAACACAAACATTAAAGGTGATAAACTGGTAGGGGAATGCTATGTGAGGTTCGACCAGGAATTAAAGAAGGAGGTGGCTGTCCTTGTGGCAGACGGAATGAACAAAGACGATGCTGAGAAAAACACGCCTCTTATGGCAGCAGCGCAGGAGATGCTTCAGAAATGGGAAAACAATGATCCCTCAGTACGGGAATTATGGAAAACAATGAATGCCTGGGTATATCAAGGCTTTGATGTAACTTACGATCGCCTTGGCATTTATTTCGATAAGATTTATTATGAGTCCGACACTTTTCTTATAGGAAAAGAGATCGTTCGGGAAGGTTTAAAAATGGGTATCCTCTTTAAAAAGGAAGATGGATCAATATGGGCCGGCCTTTCAGGCGAAGGACTCGATGAAAAATTACTGCTGCGTGCTGATGGTACTTCTGTTTATATGACCCAGGATATTGGTACTGCCCAACTAAGATATGATGAGTATCATCCAGTGAAACTTCTGTATGTAGTTGGCAATGAACAGAACTATCACTTCGACGTGCTTAAGATCATCCTCAGCATGCTTGGCCGGAAATGGGCCAAGGACATTGTGCATGTTTCATATGGTATGGTGGAATTGCCACATGGCAAAATGAAATCACGTGAAGGTACGGTTGTGGATGCTGACGAGCTCATGGATAATATGTATCAAACTGCTGAGTCTATGGCCGTGGAACTGGGCAAAGCTGACGAACTGAATAAAGATGAGGCCTCGCAACTTTTTGAGATGATCAGCCTTGGGGCGCTCAAATATTTTATTCTCAGGGTTGACCCGAAAAAGAATATGCTCTTCAATCCAGAAGAATCTATCGACTTCAACGGCAACACCGGGCCTTTCATTCAATACACACATGCCCGCATTCATTCTCTCCTGAAGAAAGCAAAATCAAGGGGACTGAAGCTTTATGACGGAGTTTTTAATGGTGATGTCCATCCAAAAGAAAAAGAGGTTATTAAACTTTTATATTCATATCCTGAAGTTATTAAGGATGCAGCTGCACAATACAGCCCTTCCATTGTTGCAGCATTTGTTTATGACCTGGCCAAAGAGTATAATCAATTCTACCAGGAAATAAGTATTCTGAGGGAAGAAGATACCGATAAAGCGGCTTTCCGGCTTTCACTCTCTCATTTTACGGCTTCGGTGATCTCCTCAGCGATGGAATTGCTGGGCATCCACGTTCCTGAGAAGATGTAAATGAATGACCCGCATTTCTGCAGAGCATTCTTCATGCAGCCTATCTTATAAGTATCTTAAAGGCTCCGATACCTTTCTCTGTTTCAATTTTCAGGATGTAGAGCCCGGCATCAAGTTCGCTGACATTCAGCTGAAGATCAAATCCTTTCTCATTAAGCATACGTATGTTTTTACCGTCAGGGGACAGAAGGCTAAGCTTTAAGATTTCATCTTGCGACTCAATGAATATTTGTCCATAAGCCGGATTTGGGTAAACCTTAACATTTATTTGCTGCGGTTCTTCAATGCCAAAATAATATTTGAGGGTAAAAGTATTCGAAAAGGCTGATTCTCCCTCATCATAAACTGCGGTTACATTATAATCATATGTACCCTCACCCGGCATAATGTCAGTGGTATTTGTGCCGGGGATCAGGCTGCTGTTCACCTTGACATTATCTCTATACAGGTTATAACCCAGCAGACCTTTTCCGCCTCCAATTTCTGCAGTTGTTCCATCTCCATATTGAACAACTGCCCTGATCAGGTATGCCTCATTCCATGAGGACCACGTTGAAGTGGCATCTTCCCTGTCCCACGAACGCCCGTTATCCAGGTTTGCGTCAAATGCAAGGAATGTCTGCTCGTTTACAGAACCAAAACCAACAACAAAATCGCCATCCACAAAAATGTTATCCGTTGATACATCTATATCCAGCCATCCTTCTATAGCCGTAACATCATTTTCATATAATATTGTATTGCCGGGCTGTGTCCCAGCCCAGTTAAATACCTTCGCATAGAAGGTATTGTCACCGGCATCTACAGATGTGAGATATTTAAGTGTTAATATCTGACACGGACCGGAGGGCGACATATGTGTTGACAAGGTATAGCCCATATATTTGTATGCACCCGTGTGCACATTATTATCATAGATAAGTTCGCCGGGCCCGATCCAGCTAAGGTTGGCTATATCACCTGTGGAGGCATAGCCGGAAAGATTGATTGGTACTTCCAGCCCACTGGCATTCACTATTGCCTGAACAGGTCCTGCCGGCCCCGACTCACCCTCATCATATACTGCTGTTACTGTGTAAGCGTAAGTGCCGTT
>JAGLYE010000008.1 GCA_023132505.1 Bacteroidales bacterium
AATTCAATAGTTCTATGTTCCGGGGTGGTGTCATTCCCCTGCATATAATGCCATCCACCCTGATAATTAAATATGGTGTAGGAGTGAATGAACTTGGGCTTAGTCGAAGATATCTCGGATGAGATACCGACTTGCACACGAATCCTTTCCCGGTAATCATGTTCCAGCTCAACCTTATAGGTCATGAGTGTTGTATGCTCCTCTTTTGCCTCAAGTACATGCACTGTGTTCGTCCAGATACCCCCCTCTCCAAAATCATCAGCAAGCGCTTTGTACATCATATAGCAAAACCCGTTGTCGGCCCAATATTCACCATAGCTGTTACAGAATTTCACTGCTCCGATCTCCCGGTCGCGCATATCAATGATGCCATCATCATTCAGATCAATATTATTTGTGAATTGTCCATCACCATTATAATCATACCTTATGGAGTCATTATAACCAACAATGGTCATACCATGCAAAGCTTCCGGACACCAGGCAATGATCACACGTTTTCCTGCATTGGGTGATTCCGGTGGCAGAAGGAACAGATCCCATGGACTACAGGCAATAAAACTCGCAATGCCACCACTTGCAGATCCATCAAGATGGTCGTTCAGCCAGTGTTTCAGGGTAAGCAGGCCTTCTTCATTGCCCACATAGATCTTCTTTATTCCTGAGATCCGGTTATTCATGGCATTGTACCATTCGTCATATCCCGACATCCAGCGCTCCCCGCCACCATAGCTAAATCCCCCATAGTCAGCAACATTTGGAGTTCCATGACTCCGGAGAACTTCCATAGTAAAGAGGTAGTTTACACCAAACCAACCGTTGCCGCCATTAAAAAAATTCCATGCAAAATGAGTAGGATATTGATTATCTGGAATGTCAGCCGGTAGTTCCCTGAGCCGGTTGATCTCATAGGTGAAATTGTAAGCTATGCTTGTTGACTGCATACAGCTTGCTCCATCCTGGTTAAAAATTGGCCTGAGCCAACTATGAATGGAATTGTCTATGCTGTCGGGAAGCGTTTTGCCTAAATAATGTGCAGGGAGTTCAACCTCTTCGATACTATTTAATATTGCCGCATCCGCTGCTGTAAGTGGAGCAGTATTTTGCATGCCTGCAGGCACAGATGATCGCTCATATTGTTGCGCTATTGCAACATTAATGGTCAGGAGAAATATCAGGGTCAGGTATCGCTTCATACATATAAATTTAGTTATGCGCAAGGTATTTACTTAATTGCTTATTGTCAAGCCTAAGCAAGTTTATGGTATGATACAGTAAGTTAGCGGTTCTGGTATATAAACACAGTCTGCAATGATACTTATTTTAAGCTTAATTTATGCCTTCTGCACTGATTCGTTTAAATTTACAAAATTCCGTTCTTCATTGTAAGGTTTTACTCTATTTAACTACTATACAATAAGCCAAAAGAGCAATGAAAAAACATTCAGACTAAGAAAATAGACATCGCCATTTCCACCACCTTCTCATGGTCAAATGCAAGCTCCGGCAGTTCTCCTGTTTTGAACCATTCTGCTTCAGCAGCATCGTCACCGGCCCGGGCAATGGCTCCATCTGTCAGGTAACCGACATATACCACTGAGACAGTGTGTCCGCGGGGATCCCTTCCGGGGTTTCCAAAGGTGTGCATCTGGGTGAGCAGGATTTTTGTAAGCCCTGTTTCTTCTTCAAGTTCACGGGCAGCAGCAGCTTCCAGCGGTTCATCTTTATCAACAAATCCCCCGGGTAAAGCCCATTGCTCCTTAAAGGGTTCATTGCCACGCTTGATGAGTAATACTTCGGGGTCATTCCCCATTAATCGAAATATAATGATATCGACCGTTACGGCAGGACGTGGAAAGGAATATGTATAACTCATGGTTTTTTTGTTAAAAATACACAAAAAAAGAGCGCCCTGTCCCCAGAGCGCTCATGCACCTAATGTTTAACTAACATAAAATTAACACTACAGCTTTTTAAAGCTGAATTTGGCAAAGTAATGTTTACCTATTGTTACGCTGCCATCTCTTAAACGTATCTTTTCAATATTTGTAACTACATGATCATTGAAGGAGTCATTGCTTGATCTAATGCTTGCAACATGAACATATCCGTCGTCATCATAAGTAAATCCAATCAATACACATTCTTTCTCAGCTGCATTTTCAACGTCTTCCGGATATGACATTACGTCTTCAAATTGCTCCAGAAGATCTTTTGGCAATCCGATGGTTTCAGCAGACTCATTAAGATTGATCACTATGAGGTTACCGTTCGATATGATTTCTTTTTCGACAATTTCAGTTTTCCCTTTCGGGTTCGGGTCTTTTAATCCATCCTCTTCAGCAAAGGAGGAAAAGGAGATCATGATCAATAAAGAGAATAAGGTTATTACTATTGTTTTCATCTTACACATTTTCAGGTTACACATTCCGGTTTGATTATATAATATCTAATTCTGTGCCAGAATTATATTATATTGTTTTTCAGCACGTTACGATGAATGTTAATTTATTTTAACCTTCAGATGTGTTCAGATTACGATCACCTTTGTTCAATAGCGTACAACATTACAAAGGATGATTAGCTAAATAGGATCCTGTTGAATTAGTTGAATTGGTTGAACTAGTTGAATTAGTTGAATTGGTTGAATTAGTTGAATTGGTTGAATTGGTTGAATTGGGGATTGGGGAGTTGTGGATTGTGAATATAAGATTTATGCTTGTATATTCTTTTCGATGTATTTGATATAGGCATTTAGCTTCTTGTGAAGGGTATTAAGCAATTCGAGGATTTCTTGAATATACTCTGAATCATCTGGGATTCTTTCCAATGCCTTGATCAGCCAGGTTTTTGTTTCATAAAGAGACCCTCTTGAAATATAACAGAACTGTCTTTGCTCTTTATAATGAAATCTACCATAGCCTTCAGAAATATTAGCAGAAATTGAATCCCCAGCTCTGATAAGCTGATAACCAAAAGTATTTTTATCAAACCTATCCCAATTGCTCACTAATTGATAAGTTGCATCTCCAATTTGCATTCCAAGTTGATATATTTCCAGGTCTTCTATATCTTTCCAAGCCATTGATATATTTTTTCCACAACATAAATAATTGGTCCCTCTAATTATTTAATACAGTAATTTTAAAAATGTCGCATAATAAATTTATTATTGGAAAGAAAAATGCTCGACGGTACCTATTGCCACCAGATGTTTACTAAGAGTATATACGCCATTTACCCAGTTTAACCAATTCAATCGAAGCGAAGCGAAGATCCGCCGTGGCGGACTAATTCAACCAACTCCCCCTCCAACAACAATAACAAACTCCCCCTTTATCGGGTTGTTGGAGAAATGGCTTACGATTTCCGCCAGACTTCCACGGATGGTTTCTTCATAAACCTTGCTAATCTCCCTGGAAACTGATGCCTGCCTTTCCTCTCCCAATACCTCTGTAAGTTGTGCAAGGGTTTTAAGCAAGCGGTGCGGTGATTCATAGAATACCATGGTACGGTTTTCTTTGACCAGGGCACTAAGCCTTGTTTGCCGGCCTTTTTTATGGGGAAGGAATCCTTCAAAGACAAAGCGCTCACATGGAAGCCCCGAACTGACAAGTGCCGGTATGAAGGCTGTTGGCCCCGGCAAACAACTGATAGCGATATTCCCCCTGAGGCATTCCCTGATGATCAGGAAAGCCGGGTCTGAAATTCCCGGTGTGCCGGCATCACTGACAAGAGCAGCGGTTTCTCCAGCCCTTAAGCGATTAATGACATTAGACAGCACTTTGTGTTCATTATGCTGATGATAGGCCATCATTGGTTTCGAGATCTCAAGATGTTTTAGTAATATGCCCGATGTACGCGTGTCCTCTGCCAGGATGAAATCCACTTTTGCCAGAATTTCTATCGCTCGCCGTGTGATATCAGCCAGATTTCCTACCGGAGTGGGAACAATGTAAAGCATAAGCTATTGTTTTAATTGGGATCGTTCATATGAACTTGCAAAATCCAGCAGTATTCTTATTTGAATCTAGTTATATTTGGAATGTACAATTTTCCTAAGCCTTCCGAATGCTTCTGATTGATCGGTCCATCCGAATTGTTCCCTGAAGCCATCCAGTGCTTGTACTGATTCATCAGCACCTTTTGCCATATTTAGTTTTTCAATGGCATCATTATAATCTGTGGGGTTCCCATTAAACAGATCGTTGATAAATAAAAACTTATCATTGATCCCAATAGCTGTTTTCAGGTCCTGAACAGCCTGTGGGGTGACCGTTGCGGCTATGGTATTATCCTTTTCTGCCTGAAATGAATCGGCAATAGTAGTTGCTCCCGAAAAAAGATCAGCGGTTGTTTTAGGTGTAGGCTCTTCCTCAGTCTCTTCATTAAGAGCAACATCCGGCTCCTCAGTGGAAACTATTGTTTCCGGAGTTTCTGCAAGCGGCTCGGGTTCAGTTTCTGCAGCTTGTTCAGGCCTTTCAACTTCAATCATTACTTTTTCCTCAGCAATGAGTACTTTATTCTCGTACTTAGGATCGGCTTCAGGCTCGGGCTCAGGTTGAGGCTCGGTATTCATTTTCTGTACCACAGCCTCCTCCTTCACCTCAGGAATGGCTTTAACTTCTTTCTCTTCCGGAAAAGTTGTTTCCTGTTCTTGCTCCCCGGGTTTAAGTTCAAGAATAAGCGAATATGCTTCCTTAAACTTCTCACTCAGCAGGTCGATATCGATCTCATGCAACTGATCCGGCTTTTTCTTCAGTCTCTTCAGATGATAATCAATAATGGTATTATTTTTTGCAATCTCGTCCAAAAGTGCTTTGTTTTTCATTTCAGCTATTTGTTTTTTCAGTTATCGATGAGTTAATCCTTATCGGGTAAATTCCGATTATTGTGTGCCTGAGCATTTTACCTGATTTAACACAAAGCACAGCAGGAATTTGTACCTTTGTATAATCAACGAATAAAGATATAAAAGATTGAGTTGACGCTGCACCAATGTTTTTAGAAAAGTCAAATAATTCGGAACGAAGTGGTTGGGTTGAGGTTATATGCGGTTCAATGTTCTCAGGGAAGACCGAAGAGCTGATCCGCCGGCTTAAGCGTGCCAGGATCGCCCAACAAAAGGTAGAAATATACAAGCCTGTGATCGACACCCGATATGATAAAGAGGATATTGTTTCGCATGATGACAATTCGGTCAAGTCTACACCTGTACACTCATCCAATCAGATTCTTCTGATGGCAAATGATTTCGACGTTGTTGGTATTGATGAAGCCCAGTTTTTTGATGACGACTTATCGGCAGTATGCAATATTCTTGCAAACAATGGCATCCGCGTTATCGTGGCGGGTCTCGACATGGATTACCTGGGAAATCCCTTTGGTCCAATCCCGGCCCTGCTTGCCACAGCGGAATTCGTTACAAAAGTACATGCCATTTGCCCGATCTGCGGCGACCTGGCTAATTACTCACACCGCACTGTTGACCAGGGTGGGCAGGTGATGCTCGGGGAAACTGATGTTTATGAGCCCCTCTGCAGACGACATTTTTTGGAAAAACAGAAACAACAGCAGAAGAAAAAGTGAATATCTGTCTATATCACCCAATTTTATTAAGTTTGCAAACTGTTATCTCAAAAAGATTTAGTGCTATGAAGAAAGTAATTTTAGTATTCATGATCAGCATGCTTTTCGGGAGCATGTCATATTCACAAAATGAAACCATGTTTGTAATACACACAGATTACGGCGATATTACCGGGATGCTTTACAATGACACACCTGGTCATCGCGATAATTTTATCAAGCTCATCAAGGAAGGCTGGTTTAACGGTTCTACTTTTCACAGGGTCATCGAAGGTTTTATGATCCAGGGAGGTGGAAAGGAGGATGGAACCGTTGATGTTGGTTACACCATCCCTGCTGAATTCGTTCCTGATCATATCCATAAGAAAGGTGCATTGGCCGCTGCCCGCCAGAGCGATGCAGTAAACCCACAAAAGCGTTCCAGTGGTTCACAGTTTTATATTGCCCAGGGCAAACCTTATTCTAGCCAGGAGCTCGTAAATCTTGAATTGCGTAAGAATTGCGACTGGACCCCCGAGCAGAAGGAAATATACAAAACCCTCGGAGGTATCCCTCCCCTTGATTATGACTATACTGTTTTTGGAGAAGTGCTCGAAGGCCTTGATGTGATTGACAAGATAGCTGCGGTACAAACAGCTTACGGTGATAAACCGGTAAAAGATGTTACGATGACCATTGAGATCATCGAATAACACATATGAAAGAAAAGATCAGGCAAATCAATGAAGAAATTGACCGGCTTGTGGCCGAAAACCATGAGCACCTGGAACAATTACGCATACGCTTTCTAAGCAAGAAAGGCTTGATCCCCGCTTTATTTGCCGACTTCAGGAATGTGGCCCCCGAGCAACGCAAAGAAATAGGCCAGGCATTAAATTCCTTAAAGCAGAAGGCAGCAGAGAAGATAGTTTCCTTAAAAGACCATTTGGAGCAGGGCAGCACTGCCGAAGCTTCTGAATCAGACCTTAGCCGTCCGGCTGAAGAGATCAATATTGGGTCGAGGCATCCTCTTTCACTCGTCAGGAACCGGATCATAAGCATTTTCCAGAATATCGGTTTTAATATTTCCGATGGCCCGGAAATGGAAGATGACTGGCATAACTTCTCCGCCCTGAACTTTCCTCCTGAACATCCGGCCCGGGATATGCAGGATACTTTTTTCATTGAAAAAGCGGATGACTACAAAAAACAGGTAGCGCTGCGTACACATACATCCTCGGTACAGGTAAGAATGATGGAAACAACAGAACCGCCCATACGGACACTATCACCGGGAAGAGTGTTCAGAAATGAGGCAATCTCTGCCCGCTCCCATTGTATCTTTCACCAGGTAGAGGGTTTGTATGTTGATAAGAGCGTATCTTTTGCCGACCTGAAGCAAATCCTGTACTATTTTGCCATGGAAATGTTCGGCGAAGAAACAAAGATCAGGTTTCGTCCTTCTTATTTCCCGTTTACTGAGCCTTCGGCCGAAATGGATATTTCCTGCATTTTATGCAAAGGCGAAGGATGCAATGTGTGTAAATATACCGGATGGCTTGAGATAATGGGATGTGGCATGGTTGATCCGGCAGTATTGAAAAATTGTGGAATCGACCCGGAAGTATACTCCGGTTACGCCTTCGGAATGGGAATAGAACGCATCGCCATGATGATATATTCAGTAAGGGATATCAGGTACTTCTTCGAGAATGACCAGAGGTTCCTGAAACAGTTCACTTCGGCTTACTAGAATAAGCCTACCTTGGTTCTTCTTCAAGATCAGCTTCATAGGGTACAGATAAATGCCCTTGAACGAGCTTCCATATACCATCACGTTTCTCCATCACCCCGGTCGAGCGGATGCCTTCAAATGTCATATACTCTCCCTGGTAGTTGAAATTGTAATCAAGTACTTGAGAAAACCAGGCTACATTTCCATCTTTGCTGATCTTGATTTTTTGCTCTGAAATGTTGATCAGGGTATTTTCAACTTCATTAAATTGCCTGCTCATGGCTTTATTGATCGCTGTAAACCCTACCATCTGTTCATCGCCTTCGGTTCCGAAAAGGATAATGGTGGAATCTGATGCCCAGATCTGTTCAACTGTAGAAAAGTCTTCACTTTCCCGGGCCAGCTCATATTGTTCCAATACCGACCGGATCTCTGAAAGCTCCTTGTCGAAATCTACCTCAGGGCACTTTTCGGCCTGGGGGACACATCCGATCATTCCAGCCAGAATGAAAGGAATTATTAATATTTTCAACTTTTTCATACTCCTTAATTTTAAAACCGGCTTATGTATACAATCAATTGGTTTTGATGTTTATCATACAAAGGTCAATCCGGCCATTAATTTCTCTTGGGGTGAATTTAATCAATTTTTCAAGGGAAAACAAGTATATCAGGCAATTTATTCGACATTTAAACCAAAAACAGTATTTAAATGCCTGAATAACTTATTTAGAAAAATTCATTATTATATTGTAGATTATTCGTAAATTTGCACCGATAAAATAGGCAGTATCTGTTATATGAATTTCCTATCATTTCTTAAAAAATCTAAGGCCCGTTTTTTATTATTCACCATCGTCGTGATGGTTATTTTTTCCGCAGTGATGACTTCTTCAAACGTGTTTTCGCAACACGATGATAGCAGCCATAATAAGGTTGAAATGATAAAAGAAGAAGTTCATGAGGGAGAGCTTGATGCAGGGAAGATGATCATTGAACACCTGATCGACTCCCATGAATGGCACCTCTGGACGTACCAGGGCCATCATGTTTCTATTCCGCTTCCTGTATTCCTGATACACAATGGCGAATTTTATGTCTTTTGGTCAAATAAACTTGCGCATGGACACCAGCACAATGGCTTTTATCTTGAGCATGAAGGTGAAAATAAAGGCAAGATCATCAGGGCAGTACAGCACGGAATGATTGATTATGAGATTATAGCCGTTGAAAACTCAAAAACACTCCCAATCGACCTGTCCATTACAAAAAATGTCCTGGCCATCTTCATAAGTTCGATCTTGCTTATTATTATCTTCACTTCTATGTCTAAGGCATACAGGAAAAGAGAAGGAAAGGCACCCAAGGGCATGCAATCATTACTGGAACCCATTATCATATTTATCCGTGATGATATTGCCAGGTCTTCTATCGGTGAAAAGAGGTATGAAAGGTATATGCCCTTTTTGCTTACCGTGTTTTTCTTTATTTTCCTGAACAACCTGATGGGGATCGTTCCCTTCTTTCCGGGTGGTGCAAATGTTACCGGAAATATTGCCGTTACCGGTGTGATGGCCGTATTTACCTTTCTGATCACCATCTTCAGTGGTAACCGGGCCTACTGGGGGCATATTATCAATGCGCCGGGCGTGCCCTGGTGGTTGAAGTTTCCCTTCCCATTGATGCCAATTGTTGAGATCATGGGAATGTTCACCAAGCCTCTTGTGTTGATGATCCGTCTCTTTGCTAACATCACAGCCGGGCATACCATCATACTGGGTTTCATCAGCCTGATATTTATTTTCGGAAACATTAATGCATATGTTGGACTGGCCGGAACACTATTCGCGGTCCCATTTGCTATATTCATGAGCCTGCTGGAATTGTTGGTAGCATTCATCCAGGCTTACGTATTCACCCTCTTGTCGGCCCTGTATTTCGGGATGGCAATAGAAGAACATCATTAACGAACCTTATAATAACCACTAAATACTAAGTATTATGAGTCTTTTAAGCATTATGTTACAGGCAGTAGTAGACCTTGCCCCACTTGCACAGATGGGTGCCGCGATCGGAGCAGCGATTGCAGCTATCGGCGCCGGTATTGGCATTGGCCAGATCGGTCGCGCAGCTGTGGAATCCATTGCACGTCAACCCGAAGCAGTCGGTGATATCAGGTCAAACATGATTATCGCCGCCGCGCTTATCGAAGGTGTTGCATTTTTTGCTATTGTTGTATGTTTTTTGCTCGTCCTTATGTAAAAGGCCGTGCAGCGTTCCCTGCATTTCAACGGTTGGTTGCGATGCAGGGAACTTTTCAATAAACAAAAAAATAGAATAATGGAAATAGTTAGCCCCGGAATAGGCCTGATCCTCTGGATGACCATATCCTTTGCAGCCTTGATATATATCCTGCAGCGTTACGCATGGAAACCCATCCTCAAATCGCTCCACGACAGGGAAGAAACCATTGATGAAGCATTAAACCAGGCCAACCTGGCCAGGGATGAGATGAAAACCCTTAAGGCAGGCAATGAAAAACTACTTAAAGAAGCACAGGAAGAGCGTAATGTGATCCTGCGTGAAGCCCGGAAAGTGAAAGAGTCAATCATTGAGGAAGCCAGAGAGAAAGCAAACGAAGAGGCCAATAACATAGTCGAAAATGCCAAGGAAAGGATCGAGAATGAAAAGATGGCTGCCTTGACAGACCTGAAGAACGAGATCGCATTCATTTCCATTGAAGTAGCTGAAAAGATCCTTGAACGAGAGCTTTCAACTGACAATAAGCAGGAAGACTATATCAAAAAACTGATTAAAAACACTCATTTTAATTAAGCACATGCCTAATTCCTTGATCGCAAAACGGTACGCCAAGGCCTTATTCGAGTTAGCGCTTGAGTTGAATGTAGTTGAAAAAACCAAATCAGATATGGAGTTAATCATATCGGTTTGTTTATCCAACAAGGATTTTACTCAATTGCTAAGGAGCCCTGTGATCCGTTCCGAGAAGAAGCAGAATGTGATCAGGGCCATATTCAATGATAAGATTAGTGAACTCAGCATGAGGTATCTGAATATCATTACCAGGAAGAAAAGAGAAAGCTTCATCAGCCAGATTGCCGAGGAGTTCATTCTCGCATATAAGAAATTCAAGAATATCTTTACAATTTATTTTGAAAGTGCTATTACCATCAACGATGAAATCCGCAAGAAGGTTATCACTTTACTGGAAGACCAAACAAAGGGCACGGTTGAACTTATCGAGGAAGTAAAAAAAGAACTTATCGGGGGTTTTGTTATGAGTTATGATGACTATAAATACGATGCCAGTATCGCTTATCAGCTCAAAAGGCTGAAAAAGAGTTCGGCAGAGATCAATTTATTTAAAAGGGAATATTAAAAAATATAATATATGGCATCAATAAAACCATCTGAAGTATCCGCCATCCTGCGCAAGGAACTTTCGGGATACCAAAACGAAGCAGAATTACAGGAAGTAGGCACCGTACTACAGGTAGGCGACGGTATTGCACGTATTTACGGACTGAACAATGCTGAATCGGGTGAATTGATCGAATTTGAAAAAACAGGTTTGAAAGGGATAGTCCTTAACCTGGAGCAGGACAATGTAGGTGCTGTGCTCCTGGGGGAACCGGAGGATATAAAGGAAGGTGACAGCGTTAAGCGTACCGGCCAGATCGCTTCAATCAATGTAAGCGAAGGAATGCTGGGAAGGGTGATCAACACACTGGGCGAACCTATCGACGGTAAGGGTGAGATCGGTGGTGAGCCTTTCCTTATGCCACTTGAAAGAAAAGCCCCCGGTGTTATTTACCGCCAGCCGGTAAATGAGCCTCTGCAAACAGGTATCAAAGCCATCGATGCCATGATCCCCATCGGCCGTGGCCAGCGTGAGCTTATCATCGGCGACAGGCAGACAGGAAAAACAGCTATTGCTATCGATGCAATCATCAACCAGAAAGAAAATTACGAAAAAGGAGAACCTGTATATTGCATTTATGTGGCAATTGGACAAAAAGGATCTTCTGTTGCCAATATTGTGAAGATTCTGGAGGACAAGGGAGCAATGAATTATACTGTTGTCATTACTGCTACAGCCTCTGACCCCGCAGCAATGCAATTTTATGCACCTTTTGCGGGGGCATGCGTTGGCGAATATTTCAGGGATACCGGAAGACCGGCCCTGGTAATATACGATGACCTTTCGAAGCAGGCTGTTGCTTACCGTGAGGTATCACTGCTGCTCAGGAGACCTCCCGGACGTGAGGCTTATCCCGGAGATGTATTTTACCTGCATTCACGTTTGCTTGAACGGGCTGCCAGGGTAATTACCTCCGATGATATTGCCGCCAATATGAACGATCTGCCCCCCTGCCTCAAAGGAAAAGTGAAAGGCGGTGGTTCTCTTACTGCCCTTCCGATCATAGAAACCCAGGCCGGTGACGTATCGGCATATATCCCTACCAATGTGATCTCCATCACCGATGGTCAGATATTCCTGGAATCCAATCTCTTTAATGTAGGAATCCGCCCTGCGATTAACGTAGGTATCTCCGTATCCAGAGTGGGTGGTAATGCCCAGGTGAAGGCTATGAAGAAAGTGGCAGGAACCCTGAAACTCGACCAGGCCCAATACCGTGAACTCGAAGCTTTTGCTAAATTCGGTTCCGACCTTGATGCCGCCACCATGGCAGTACTGGAAAAAGGTAAACGAAATGTTGAGATCCTGAAACAGGATCAGTATTCACCGGTGGCTGTGGGTAAGCAGATTGCCATTATTTATTGCGGATCTAAGGGGCTGTTAAAGAAAGTACCTGTTAAACGTATTCATGATTTTGAAGTTGAATTTCTCCATTTTATGGAAGAAAAACATCCCAAGGCTCTCAAGGAACTTGAAAAAGGTATCCTGAATGTCGACATTGCCAAGATCCTTGATGTAGCTGCGCAGAATATTGCTAACCGTTATTCAGCATAAACGGAATAAACAAGAAACAAACCATGCCTAACCTTAAGGAAGTAAGAAACAGGATAGAATCTGTTAACTCAACCCAACAGATCACCAGCGCAATGAAACTTGTTGCTGCCTCCAAGCTGAGGAAAGCACAGGGTGCCATCCTGCAATTACGCCCTTACGCCCAGAAACTCCAGGAATTACTGCAAGGTCTCAGTGCGACACTCGACCAGTCGGACGAAACCGTTTATTCTGATACGAGGGAAGTTAAAAGAGTACTGTTGGTTGTGGTTACTTCAAATCGTGGACTTTGTGGTGCTTTCAATTCCAATGTGGTCAAACAGGCAGAACTGCTAATCCACACAAGCTATAGAGATGCTTTCGACCGCGGAGATCTTTCTCTTTATTGCATCGGAAAGAGGGGCGCAGAGTATTTCAGCGGGCATGATTACCCGGTGGTGAAGGCAGATCTTGAACTTTTTGAGAAACTGGACTACGACAATGTACTTTCAATTGCCAAAGGCCTGATGCAGGATTTCGCTGAGAAAAAATACGACCGTATTGATATTATCTATAACCAGTTCAAAAATGCAGCCGCGCAGGTCTTGCTAACAGAGCAATTCCTTCCAATCCCTCCTCCGGCAAATGAAGGCTCATCGCTAAATGCAGACTACATCTTTGAACCCAACAAAGAAGACATCATGCGTGAGCTTGTTCCGAAAAGCCTTAAAATACAATTTTATAAGGCCTTGCTCGATTCTTATGCTTCAGAACATGGTGCCAGGATGACAGCCATGCATATGGCTACCGATAACGCCACAGAATTACTCAAGGAACTCAAACTTTCTTATAATAAGGCCCGTCAGGCATCCATTACCAATGAAATTCTTGAGATTGTTAGTGGAGCTGAAGCGCTGAAGGAGTAAGAATAGAGAATAGAGAACAAGGAATAAGAATAAGAACCTGAAAATTTTACTGCTATGTTAACAGAAAAACTCGAGAAAGCCATTATTGAGCAAATTAAAGCCGAAGAGGAATCATCAAGATTATATTTATCTATGGCTTCATGGTGCGAGGTGAATGGTTATGCCGGTGCGGCGGCATTTTTATTCGAGCATGCCACTGAAGAACGCATGCATGCACTTAAACTCCTTAGCTATGTAAATGACAGAGGTGGACATGCCCGCCTCATGGCACTTGAAGAGCCAGCGTCAGAATTCAATTCCCTGCAGGAAGTATTTGAAAAAGTACTAAAACATGAACTTTTTGTAACCAGCCTTATCAATAAACTGGTTGAAACATCCATGAATGAAAAGGATTTCAACACCCTTAATTTTCTTCAATGGTATGTAATGGAACAAATAGAGGAAGAAAGCCTTGCCCGGTCCATTCTTGATAAGTTTAAGCTTACCGAAGGTGAAAAGGGTGGATTGTTCCACATCGACAAAGAGCTTGCAAGCATGGCAGCAGCTGAAGCTGCAGCTGGAGAAGGTGAATAAGCAAATTCATTCAACATTCGATATCCGATATCAGAAATTTGTTACTTCGCAAACTTCATCCCTGAATGATCAAACACCCGGTACGCCAGTATTTTCACCCTGTCGGTGATCAGCATCTGTATCATGGCATAACCCCATACGAGGAAGATGTACCAACCTATGGGTGTCATAACCCAGCCAAAGGCACAGATCAGCGAAACCAGGATTTTTGATATCAATGTTGACCAGATCAGGCCTTTTCCGGGCATGATGCTCCAGAGCGGACCTGAAGTACGGGCAAGAAAAATGGTCAGGTTGCCGGCAATGGCAAGTTCGGCAAAAACCAGTGTCTGCACCTGTTCAAATTCCATCTTAAAATAATGTTTTCCAAGGTAGAATATACCAAAAGTGAAAAGTACATTGGTAAAACCAAGTACGGAAGCAATACTGATCACCTTCCGCATATTCCATCTTTCAGGTTTCATGCTGTACCTCACCTTGTCGTAAGCAATTGTCATGATGGGGAAATCATTAAAAACCGCCAGCAATACGATCATCACTGCCGTGACAGGGTATTCGTTGAAGAACAGTATCGCCAATACGGTAAAGAACAAAACATCAATGGTTTCAGAAATCCTGTAGATGGCATAGCTTTGCATGCGCTGAAAGATCCGGCGGCTTTCCTGGATGGCATCTACAATTACCGACAAGCCGGGCTTAGTCAGGACAATGTCTGCAGCAGATTTAGCGGCATCGGTTGCTCCATCCACTGCTATGCCTGCATCAGCTTTCTTAAGGGCTGGGGCATCATTTACACCATCACCGGTCATCCCCACAATATGGTCTCCCTCCTGTAACAGTTGTACGATCTCATATTTATGTTCAGGGAAAACCTGGCTGAAACCATCTGCCTGTTCTATCAGTGTACGTGCTTTCCTGTCGGGAAGGTCAACAAATTCATTGGCCGGGACAATGTGTTTGCCAATATTCACCTGCTGTGCGATCTCTATGGCAATGGCTGTATGGTCGCCGGTGACCATCTCAACCTTTACTCCCATTTCCTGTGCCTGCCTGATGGTCTCCGCCGAATCCTCTCTCGGGGGATCATTCAGAGCCAGTAAGCCAACATACTCCCAGTTGCCTGAATCATTGGTTCTGGCAACGCCCAGGGTACGGTACCCGTGTGTGCCTGCCTCTTCTATAATCTTTTCCACTTCAACTCTGATAGTATCCTTTTCGTGTACCAGTTCAAGGATCATTTGCGGAGCACCTTTACTTGCTTTGAATTCTTTAGCCTCCCCGCTGATCAATGATTCAGTCCGTTTAGAAACCGGGTCGAAGGGTTTGAAGTCTTTCATAGTAAAAGAAGATATGCGTAACCATAAGCTGCTGTTCTTCTCAGCCATTTCCAGTACGGCATTATCCAGTGCATCATTGTTCTCGGCCTTTGAAGACAATGAGCCACATAGCAATATATCATCTTCACTGAAGCCTGCAAGGGGATATAATCCTTTTACCCCTAATTTGTTCTGGGTAATGGTACCCGTTTTGTCGGAGCAGAGTATATCCATTCCTGCCATTTCCTCCACGGCAACCAGTTTGCTGATGATGGCTTTTTTACGGGAAAGTTTCAATGCCCCGACAGCCATTGTAACACTCAATACAGCAGGTAATGCTGCCGGTATGGAGGCAACGGTCAACACCAAGGTAAACTGCAACAGGTCTATCAGCCGTTCCTGTCTGAACAGACCTGTGAGGATCACAATCAGTACCAGGATAAAATTCAGGATTATGAGGTAATCGCCGATGCGGATAACCGCTTTCTGAAAATGGCTTTTTGTTTTTGCCTCAGCTACAAGTTTTGCTGTTTTTCCGAAGAAAGTATTTAAAGCGGTACCATAAACCACGGCATTCATCTCACCCTGCCTGGCAATAGATCCGGAAAAAGCTATGTCGCCTGCATATTTTTCAACCGGCAGGGATTCGCCTGTGAGAGCAGACTCGTCAAGGATAAGATACTCACCATCCAATAACTTTACATCTGCAGGTATAATATCGCCAAGCCGTATGCGGATAATATCGCCCGGCAACAGCTCACGGGCTTCCATTTCATGCCACCGGCCTTTTCTCAACACCCTGGCTTTACTCGCCAGGCTTTTTTTAAGCATGGCCATGGCATTGTCGGCTTTATAGCTCTGTACAAATTCAATCAGGGCGTTGATCAGAAGCAAACTTCCAATGATGATCACATCTTTCCAATCCTTGTCGATGATGCTCAAAATAACTGCGGCTTCTATCATCCACGGGATAGGCCCCCAGAAATTCTTCAGAAACCTGAGCAGGAGGCTTTCCTTCTTCTCTACGATCTCATTAAAGCCAAATTTATCCCTTCTGGTGCTGATCTCTTTTTCATCCAGTCCAATTTTGGGGTCAACATGCAAATCCTTGAGCAGGTCTCCTGTATCAATAGTTTTGGCCTGCTCGCTTTCGTAGATCATCTCAGCCATAATAAATATTTTGATTTATTGATTTCGGTAGCGTATTTCCTTCTCCAGTTTTTCATACCAGCTCTGCCCGTATCTTCTGATCAGGGCATCTTTCAGGAATACGTATAGTGGTATACCTTCTTCATTCCCTTTTTCAAGGGCCACATTGCAGATTTGCCAGCGATGATAGTTCACAGCTTCGCTTTCACTTACTTTTGAAATACGCACAGGGTAAAGATGACAGGAGAGCGGTTTCCTGAATGGGATCTTTCCTTCTTCGTATGCCTTCTCTATAGCACACCAGGCAATTCCATCAGTAAAATTAATAAAGGCACAATCACCACCACGAATCAGGGGTGTAACATACTTGCCTTCAATATCATAATCAAAGACACCGCTTTTTTTCACCGCTTCAATTCCTTCAGGGATCATAAATTCCATGATCTGCTCCAGGTAGTCCTCCATCAGGGAGATTTCTTCCTCTTCAAGGGGTGCACCAGCATCACCCTCAACACAGCAGGCACCGAGGCATTTCTCCATCGGGCAAACAAAATTTACCAGGTAGAGGTCGTCAGACACCATGATATTGTCGATGATGAGCATAGATGCAAATATAATTAAGTTCTGGGTGTTAAATGTTGTATGTTGGGTTGATAAACATTTTACCAAATATTCAGGGAATTCCCCTCGAATTAGGAATAACTTGTTTAAAAGCAATTATCAAAAAAAAAATCTAATTTTGCACTCGCAATTAAATATGAATTAAATCATATTAATCATAATATTAAAG